>JAYWBH010000193.1:0-6770 GCA_043781815.1 Bryobacterales bacterium
GACTTCTTGGCAGTTCCATGGGTGCCATCACAATCTGGCATGGAAGTGCCGCAGTTTCCCGATCACTGAATCGCCAGACGTCAGTTAGTCTGGCTTACGGTTACATGAGTGATGCAGTAGCGCCGGTACTTACATTTAGTAATGGCGTGGCCCACTCCGTTCGCCTAACCATTTTTTGGATTCCCAGACAGCACCAAATGGAACTATTGAATAAGCAAGATCTCAGTGCGTCGTACGAAAGTATTGGTCAAAACCCCAAAGATTCGCTATTCACGTTTCAACCTACAGACCTGAAATCAATAACTTCGGATGGATTGTGATTTGGTATGACACTTGCATTGAAGGCAGTTATAGAGATTAGCAACAAAATGTTGACAACAGTGAAATCCTAACAATGAATGTACAGCGAAAATCCGTGATCCCAGGTGGACAACAATTCCTACCGCTCTCCGTGGCCCGCATGCTTTGGAAGAGTAAGTGGAAGGCCCTTTCCGTTTGGTTACTACTTACTCTGATATCGAGTTTACTTGTGTTACGCATGACTGATGTTTATCGGGCTGAGGCGGTAATCCTGGTTGATTCACAAAAAATTCCTGAAAACTTTGTGGCATCTACTGTTCAGGTCTCGCTGCAAGATAGTCTTAGCGCAATCAGCAAGCAGGTTCTTAGGGCCGATCATTTATTTAAGATCATTGACGATTTCAAATTGTATCCAGCCGATAGAAACAAGAAAACCGTGGAAGAACTTGTTGACCGGATGCGCACCCGTGACTTAGACGTAAAGCTGGAAAGAAGTCTAAGTGGGAATCGTTCCGGAGCGTTCCGTATTTCCTTTCAAGGACCAGACCCGGAAGTGGCTGCTGGAGTTGTCAATCGAGTCACTGATTTGTTCGTCAGAGAGAATGTAAGAACACGCGGACAAAGAGCGCAGGGCACTTCTGAATTTATTGAAAACCAACTCAACCAGGCCAAGAAAACTTTGGAAGAACAGGAATCGAATTTAAGCAAGTATAAGTTGCAATGGGCTGGCGAGTTGCCGCAGCAGGAAGGGGCACTGATGCAGACTCTTTCCATGCTTCATGCGGAACTACAAGGCAATCAGGACGCATCCAACCGGGCTGAACAGAATCGGCAAATGCTCGAAAATACGCTTTCCTTTGCTGAGTCCTCTCTGCAAACCGCGACTCGTGCCATGGCTCCAATTCCGGTGAATGAAGTAGGATCTCCGCAAACGATTGCCACGGTGAGCCGTGTAGAAGCACCTCTGCAATCGGAAATTCTTGAGGGTCAGCTAGAAGCTGCACGTCGGCGCTATTTCGATGATCATCCGGAAGTAAAGCGTCTGCGGACGGAACTGGAGCAGATGCGCGTAGCTGAATCAAAAATGCCCCGTCCGGCCAAGCCAATCGAAACAAAATCGGCAAGCATCCCAGTGAGTAAGCCAGTAGCTCCTGTGTCGCCACAATTGCTGGCCGATGTAACTCGGGAAAAAGAGCGGGTCTTCAATCTTAAAACTCAATTAGAAGTCGTAAAAAGGGAGTTGGCCGTGCGGACTTCGGACAATCGACGCATTCTAGGGATGATCGCGGAGCATCAGGCGCGGGTCGGGAAATTACCAATTCGTGAACAGCAAATGGCATCGCTCACAAGAGACTACGAAATTTCAAAACTGAATTATCGTAATCTTCACGACAAGAAAATCTCAGCGACGATTTCTGCGGAGATGGAACGAAGTGAGCAATCGGAAAGATTCACCATTGCCGAACCAGCGCACGTGCCGTCAAAACCAGTTGCACCGAATCGCTTGCTCTACGGATTGGTTGCTTGTCTGTGTTCCCTGGTGTGCAGCCTGGCCCTGTTTCTAACCGCAGAATTGAAAAAACATACATTTTTGGGGGAATGGGAAATTCCAGCTCATGTTGCGATTTTGGGCAGAATTCCCAAAATTACACTACCACCCGATACGGGAGACAGATCCCCGTCCTTGGGAATCGGCATTGGAGCAGGCATTTCCCTTGTATTGCTGAGCCTTTCAGCAATTGGATATCTAGCGGGTTATTGGGCGAAGGTGATTGGATGAATATGAGGCACCAAGATGCACACCAAGAAGTAGACGAGATGTTGGCCGAGAATGGGGCAACGGGAGTGAATGGCAAGAATGGTGGAAGCCGAATACCTCGAACTATTTCTTCAATTGGGCGCAAGCAGCCGATTGCATTTTCGTCGCTTGAAGATTCCGATGATCTATTCCCTTTAGGCGGCGATCCTGTTGTTAAAGGTCTCAAATCACGCATTGCTGCTACCAAAGGGAATTTCGCGTCAACTTATAAACCAGCTTCTACACCTGCTTCCAATGGACATTTGCAGCTTGTTGCGAAGACAGTAAAAAAAGAGAATGAACTTCCCAAACTGATCGATCCGGCAAACGTCGCAGATATTTGCTTAAAGGGAGACCGGCAGCCATGGAACGCCGCGCCCACAGGCTTGGAAGATGAAATTAAGGTGCCCAGTGAGGAGCGCAAGGTCTATCCATTGGAACCATCTGTGGAGACAGATCCATTGGAGGGGCAGCAACCTTCACCGTATCGTTCTGTGTGGCTTGAAATGCCCAAAGGGATTCCCGTGTTTCCCTTCGATGGCAGTGAGCCGAGGGTTGCCGAACAATATCGGATCCTGCGTACCAGCATATTGCTCCACGCAGCTAAGCCCAAGGTAGTTGCCATCTCCAGCGGCAGTTCCGGCGATGGCAAGACTTTGACTGCCGTGAATTTCGCTGGAATTATGGCAATGAAAAGCGACACCAAGGTCCTGATTGTGGAAGGTGACCTTCGAAAATGCTCCATTGCTCCACTGCTGGGTATTCAGTCGTCTCCGGGATTGGCAGAAGTTCTTCGCGGACAAGCCACGCTTGAGGAAGCCATTGTGCGGGCTGAACAGCTTCCCAATTTTCACGTACTGGCAGGCGGCAATGTTGCCGGGAATCCCGCTGAATTATTGGATTCTGATGTGTTCCGTAGTTTTGTATTGGAAGTTCGCAAGCGGTTCACATTTATTGTGTTTGATACAACACCAGTAGCCTCCGTTGCCGATTTCAAACTTGTTATGCAAGTAAGTGATGGCGTGTTAATGGTTGTGCGGCCAGACCATACGGACCGGGATTCCTTCCATCGAGCGTTTGAGATTGTGCCTGAAAAACGGTTGCTGGGAGTAGTGATCAACGCTTTTGAGGATTGGTTTTTATGGAACAAGTTGGACGCCAATTATTACTATTCCGGCGAACCTCGTAAACCAAAGTCGCAACCGTTTTTCCGTTGGCGCCGTCGGCCAACTTGAACTCTTTAGATTTCGACCGCGTGTAACTTGTAGTTGATGTTTATCAATGATTTAGAAAATTCACTGTAAGTGAAGGGGCAAAGCTATGTCCGATGTAAGCCGCTGGTATGCGGTGCAGACTCGATCTAATCTGGAACAAATCGTTGTTGGCGAATTGAATGCGAAAGGCATTGCCAATTTCTGCCCTTGTTTTTCAGAACTGCACCAGTGGGCTGACCGCAAGAAAGTAATTGAACGGCCAGTTTTTCCAGGGTATGTTCTCAGTAACTTCATCGCCGATCCCGCTGTTCGTCTAAGAGTTCGACAGAGCCGCGGAGTAGTCAGAATACTTGGAACCGGCAATTTAATTGAAGCAATCCCTGATGTTCAAGTTGAATCCATACAGCGCATGCTGTCCAGCGGTGAGGTATGTTTTTCGCATCCCTTTCTCTGTGAAGGTGCAAAAGTCCGAGTGCGCCGTGGACCGTTGAAAGATTTGGTAGGCACTCTCATAAGAATTAAACACCAAACTCGCCTTGTGCTTTCAGTTGACCTTATTTCCAACTCTGTCGCAACAGAAGTGGACTTGAGCGACATTGAAGAACTTACTTATAACTACCGCCCAATGCCGAGCCTCTGCGCTTAGATAAAAGGAATCGATGTTTCCAAATTTAAAACTCCAGATCTGGAGAACGGGTCTTCGTCAGAATCGAGTTGCAAAAATGTTGCAAATGGATGAGACCATACTCAGCAAGATCCTGAATGGTTTTCGCGAGCCCGCGCCTGAATTAAAACTCAAAATCGCGTCCCTGTTGCAATGCGATCCTATGTGGTTATTTGAACGTCAGGATAGCACCCGGGAATTCTCAACTAAATCTGGGGAACACAACCAGGCTGAGGCACCGCCAGTAACAGCGGCCCTTGACGGTACCTCAAAATGAACAGGTCAATTTAACGGATCTCATTTTTGCTTCCAGATAAAACTGCCCAATTGGACATCCCCCAGTGACAAAAACCAATTCCCCATTCACGTCGGCATTCCTTCCCCTGTTAGGGAAACACTCGCATAGAGTTCACCTTTTCGTTCAGAAGCTGTGGGTGTATTTCCTTTACGCGACAGGCTCATTTTGGTGGGCCAAACGTCAGCTTCGGCAGAGTGGTTCCATTGTTGTCCTGATGTTTCATCGTGTATTAAAAGATGAAGAATTCAAACGCCCGCAAGTTCTACCGGGAGTCGTAGTCCGTCAGCGAACGTTTCGCGAATTGGCCCAGCACGTATCCAAACACTACGACGCGATCCCAATTCATCGTGCTGTTCCTGGCGAAGTCGGTGATAAACTGCGCGTCGCATTTACGTTTGACGACGGCTGGACTGACAACTATGCGGTAGCTTTACCCATTGCAATTGAACACAATATTCCGATGACAATTTTTGTTTGTCCCGGTCTGATTGGCACTTCCCAGCCGTTTTGGCCAGAACGGATGACCAGCTTGTTTGCTGCTTCAGGCGGATCCATCAAGCGATCTGAAATTGAAGAAATGATTGAACAGTTGAAGAAGTGTTCCCCGGAAGACAGGGAGCTGGCTATTGATCAACTAGTCCATCGGGAACTGCTGAATGGGAATTGTTCCGATAAGCTTGCAGAACAGCCTGTCCCGGAAACCAGCACATTGTCCTGGGACGAAATTCTGGAGATGAATAAAGGCAACATCAGTTTTGGATCGCACACCCAGACGCATCAGATTCTGACCACTGTGCCGCTGGATCAAGTTCGAAGCGAAATCAGCCTGTCTAAGATCGAACTGGAACGCACTCTGAATTTACCTTGCGAAACCTTTGCTTACCCCAATGGCAACTGGAGTCCAGAAATTCGCGACATCGTTGCACAAGAGGGATTCAAACTTGCTTTCACAACGCAGCGCGGTGCCTGGACCCCTGATTGTGATCCTCTCGCAATTCCTCGGGCCAATGTCTACGAAGGGAACTTGGTCTGGCCAAACGGTCGGTTTTCTCCTGCCATGTTTGAATACACAACGTTTTGGAAAGTTTGGCGAGCTACAAAAAAGGCTCGAATTCCCATTCCTGAAAATGAAACCAACACCACATCGTCAGCAAAGCAACCGGCGACAGTAAACGCCTGCCAGGAATAGTAAATGCATTTCGGTCTGGAAACAATATCAATTTCGGTACTCTACGTCGCGTTCCTCGCGGCGGTAATCCTCAGCATTTTTTGGAAGCCCATCGCTGGAATTTGTTTTCTTATCCCTATCATTCCCCTTCAAACCATGCGGTATCGGTTAGACCAATACCCGCTTGGCTCCAATATTATTTTGATCACCATGCTGGCCATTGCCATTGGTTTGATGTTGCGTGGAATGCCGCTGTTTTCGAAAGTTCCTTGGCGCGGGTTATTGTTCCTTCACATGGGTTACCTGTCCATGTCGCTTTGTCTCGGTTCCCTGTATTTGGGAAGGGCAATGCCTTTCACGTTGACTGATCCGCGAGTTGGGGAATGGAAATCATACATCCTCATGCCCATTCTTTTATTTCTAGTAGCCGGTTCCATCACCAGTGTCAAGGAGTTGAAGCTGGTCTTATTATTGATCTGTGCCGGAATTTTCCTTCTCGATAGAGGAGCTTGGGGGGCAGTGTCTGGTAGGGACTATTCATCCTATTCTGATGAGCTCCGTGATTCGGGCCCGATGGGTTATGCAGGCTCTAACGGACTGGGAGCTTTTCTTGCTCAAGCTGCCGCATTTGTTCTGGTGGTTGCGACCCTTGAATCCCGATGGCGCTGGAAGGTTGCCTACTATGCCTTGACTCTGTTCACAGTCATCGTACTGATGTATAGTCTTTCCCGCGGTGGATACGTGGCCTTCGCCGTTGGCTTCGTCTTTGTTTGTCTGGCCGCGCAACGCAAGCTTCTGTTTCTCACCATCGCACTGGGCACTCTATGGACCTCACTTGTCCCTGAGGCGGTAAAGTCCCGCGTTACTATGACACAAACGAACGAGGGGGAACTGGATCATTCCTCAGAAACTCGAATGACCTTGTGGGAAGATGCCTTTGAGTTAATCGAATCGAATCCCATCACTGGAACCGGCTACGTCACTTACGCCTACATGGGCAGAGTAGGAAACTACACCGATACGCACAATATCTACATCAAGATCCTGGTGGAAACAGGCATCGTAGGTTTACTCATTTTTTTAACTCTCCTGGTGAGGTTAATCTGGTCTGGCTTCCGGCTTTTTCTAGTGGTGAATGATCCTTTGTATTGCACCCTCGGCTTGGGGCTTGCGACGTGGGTCTTAACTTCGGCCACCGCAAATGTTTTTGGGGATCGCTGGAACTATCTACAAGTCAACGGTTACCTATGGGTACTGGCCGGAGTACTGGCAAGTGCATTGGTACTTATTGAGCAGGAATCCAACGTACCGGCTATGGAAGCAATCGA
>JAYWBH010000194.1:0-6769 GCA_043781815.1 Bryobacterales bacterium
CGCTTCGGCAATGGTGGCGCAGGATTTTCGCACGCGGGTCGACCTTATAACGGGTATCGCCGATTGGACGTGAGAAGTTTTGGTTCGCTGAATTGGTACACCCACGGGTTGGTGGGCAGAACTGGCGATTGGCTGTATGGGCTGGCCGGAATCGCAACCACTGCGTCGCGCCCCAATGAATACGCCCTGTTAGACGCAGAGTGCCAGGCTGCGGAATTGTACTTCCTGCAACAACCGGGTGGCGGCACCTTTGACCTGCGTGTGGATCAAGGCGAGGCTCAGGCGATTTCAACCAGTGGGGAAGTAAAGCCCGGCTATGTGAAGATTCCCATTGAGCCCGGGCAACATCATTTTGAGGTGCGCACAGTGGATTCAAAACCAGTGCGCATGTTCGGCTGGACCACCGACAATGTGCACGGAGTTACCTGGGAGACGTTGGGCATTAACGGTGCGCAAATTGGTATGCAACTGGGCTGGGATGAAGCGTTGTTGCGGGATCATATTGTGCGGCGGAATCCGGCACTGATCGTTTTGGCTTACGGCACGAATGAAGCGGGCAACCCAGACCTGACGCTGGAAGGGTATCGCGATACTTACATCCGAGCGCTGAAACAGATGCGCCGGGCATCGCCTACAGCTTCACTTCTGGTGATTGGTCCGCCTGACCGCTGGGTACGATCCCGCGCTGGTTGGGTGCCAATGAACAACATTGACATTATTATTGCGGCGCAGCGACAGGCATCGACGGCAGCAGGGGCAGCATTCTTTGATCTACGGGAGCGCATGGGCGGAAAAGGAGCCATGGGGAAATGGGTATCAGCCGGATATGCACAATCCGATTACGTTCATTTCACCAGTCAAGGCTACCGTTTATTAGGCGCGGCATTGTATAAAGAGTTAACCGGCCAATTTTCCGCTTACCAAAAGGTAAGGGATGAACCCACCGTAAAACCAGGAGAGAGTAGATAGCGTTCATGAATAAGCGTCAGGAAATTATACAGATCATTGAGAGCGTTTCAGGGAAGCCTTTTAAGCTGAGCCCTGAGGAATCGCTATTTGAATCGGGGACGTTGGATTCTTTCGCATTGACCGATGTGGTTGCCGCGCTGGAAAAGAAGTTCAAGGTGAGCATTCCAGATTCAGCACTGAATCCGCGCAAGTTCGATTCGGTTGAACGCATTGAAGAACATTTAGCAGAGTGGGGGAAGTAGCGGAGTGGCATTCCTGCGGGCCTTTGGCAGCTACTTGCCTGATCGGGTTGTGACTAATGAAGAGATCGGCGCGCAGGTAGGGTGCGATGCCGAATGGATCCGTGGAGTGTCAGGCATTGAATCACGTCGCTTTGCCTCCGCATCGGAAACTGTGGCCCAGATGGGTGCTGCGGCTGGTGCCAAGTGTCTGGAACGCGCTGGAATTACGGCTACTGACTTGGGCATGATTCTGGTTTCAAGCGGATCGAGTGAACGGCAATTTCCTGGTCCGGCGGCGAGTGTGGCGAAACTGTTGGGTCTTGATTCCGTCCCTGCCATTGATCTGCCGTTGGCTAGCGCGGGTTCGTTGTTCGGAATTTCGCTGGCCAGCCAATTGGCTGCTGTGGTGGGCAATGTTCTGGTGATCGGCACTGAGAAAATGTCAGCCATTGTGGAGCGTCAGCCCATGGATCGGGCAGTGGCTATTTTGTTTGGTGATGGTGCCGGGGCTTGCCTGGTGAGTCCCGACGTTGGTGGGGCTCGCGTGCTTGGATGGGAACTGCATAGCGACGGAGCGTTTGCCGAAGATTTGAAAGTGGAGTTCAACGAGCCCTTGGCAATGAGCGGTCGCACGGTGATTCTGCAAGCGACACGCAAGATTCCCCGTGTGATCTCAAGCTTGTTTGAAAAGCATGGATTGGCGGTGAGTGAAGCTGGTGTGTTTCTGATGCATCAGGCCAATCAGAATTTGATTTTGAAAATTGCGGCGACGTTGGATGTCAGCCCGGAGCGATTCTATTCCAACATCGCTCGATATGGGAACACGTCATCAGCGTCAATGCTAATTGCAGCCGATGAATGGTCGCAGCAGGTGGGGTTTGAAGGTGGAGTTCCGGTATGCTTCGCAGCGTTTGGGGCAGGATTTCATTGGGGTGCGCTGTTGGCCGTTGGCGTGGATTAGGGCGTCTGGTTACGAGGCTGCGCGGTCCCTGTTAGAATTCGACGCAGCCAATCACATGTTTCGCAACAAAGAAACCTTCTTAGCGCTTAACGAGCTGTTCGATTTCCAGTTCTTCTTCCACTTCCACACTGGCGCCTTTTGTACGACGGGGATTTTCTAAATATTCGGAAAGTCGCATGGGATAAGCGGCACCTTTTTCCATTTGGCGCTGGACGGCTTTTTGATAGCGGCGGAGAGTTTCGCGCTTGGCACCTTCGCGGAGGCTGCACCCTTCAATATCCAGAAGAATTTCAATCTCCCAGGGACGGAAAGTGTTGCGGGTCAACGTGCCTTTCAATAGTTCCGCAACCAATTTGTTGAACTGAGTAAGATGGGCGTCGCTCGCCACCATATCCATTTGTACGCTGCTTGGCAGTCCTTGTTCTGACACTGATCCCTCACCTTTGATCAAATCATGATCTAAACGCTAGAATAGCGGAGCCAACCTATTTGGTCCAAGCTTTTATCGGCGATTTCTTCATCTTTCTTCAGAAAAAAATTACTCGTAAGGTAAACAAAGTAAATCATTTGTCTTAATCTAAGGCGGGATCTAAGTATCCCTAAGGCGGACACCTTACGCTTCTTGATAGAATGCTCTCCTGATGAGGACGACACTGCAATGTAGCCGCCCCGACGACGATTGCAATAGACTAGACAGGTAAGGAGCCTTCAGCTAAATGAGCAAGCGCAGTTCCATAGGATCATGGGCCTACACAATAGGGCCGTATGGCAGCAATCCGATCGATTTCGATACGGTCTGCAAGACTTTGAAGAGCCTGGGGTTCGACGGCGTTGAATTGGGCGGCTTTCCGCCTCACCCGAACCCAGGCAATCCCAACGGATCGAATGAAGGCTTTGGCGGAGCGATGCCGGAAAAATCGCAACGTGCGGAATTGAAGGCTCAGATGGTGGGTTACGGCCTGGGATTTTCCGGCCTCGCTGCCAATTTGTGGGGCGAAAAATTGATCAACACCGACGATCCTACAAAGTATATTGCAGAGTTTGACAAGAACTCGGAATTCGCCGCCGACATCGGCATTGAAGGCATCCGCGTGGATTGTGTGCAGCCGCCCACCATTCACCGGGAAGTTGATTACGCAACGGCAATGGGTAGAGTGGTGAAGGCCTGGAAGGCTTGTGCGGACATCGCCGCCAGCCGTGGTCAATATGTGACCTGGGAATTTGAACCGGGATTTGCGTTCAACAAACCAAGCGACGTAGTACGGATTCACGACGCCGTGAATAAATCTAACTTCGGCTTGCAATATGACACGTGCCACGGCCAGATGGTGGGCGTGATGGGTGCGCGGCAGGAAGGTGAAAAGGAAGTATTCGCCAGCCAGGTGGACTTGATTCGCATGCTGAATGGCCGCATCAATCATATTCACGTGATCGATTCCGATAACAAGTGCCACAAAGATGCCAAGGGTGAAGACGAGACATCGGCACATCCGCCGTTCGGCTTGGGAATTCTGAACTTCGATGAAATCATGCCAGAGTTGGTGAAGGCGTCGCGACTCTCGCACGATTGGTGGACTGTCGATTTGTGCTTCTGGCCGGATGCCTGGGCCGCCACGGCCACTTGCAAAACTGCCCTGGACGGGCTGATTGCGAAGTACGGAAATTAGGAGACCAACCATGGCAAAAGAACTTCGCATTGGAATGATTGGATATGGGTTCATGGGACGCACCCATTCCAACGCTTATAAAAGACTCAACGATTTCTTCCCAGTGCAGCATCGTCCAGTATTGAAAGCCGTTTGTGCACGGGATGCAAAAAAAGCCCAGGCATTCGCCGATGTTTGGGGTTACGAACGTGTGGAAACGGATTGGCGCAAGGTCGTGAATGCGCCGGATATCGACCTGATCGACATTGGTTCGCCGAATGACACGCACTACGAAATCGCACTGGCAGCCGCCAAGGCGGGCAAGATGGTGTTGTGCGAAAAGCCCTTGGCAATGGACGTGAAGCAAGCTGAAGCGATGGTCAAGGCCGTGGAGAAGGCCAAGGTTCCAAACATGGTTTGGTTCAACTACCGTCGCGTGCCAGCTATCGCTCTTGCTAAGCAGATTGTGGATGAAGGTCGCATTGGCCGGGCGTTCCATTATCGTGCCACTTACTTGCAGGATTGGACCATTGCTGAAGACGTCCCACAAGGCGGCGCTGGATTATGGCGGCTGGATGCCAAGGTGGCTGGATCAGGCGTGACTGGCGATTTGCTGGCGCATTCCATTGACACAGCAATGTGGATCAACGGGCCGATCACTCGCGTAGTAGCAAAGACCGAGACGTTTGTGAAGAGCCGTAAACACGCGTTAACAGGGAAAATGGAAGCGGTGAAGATTGACGATGCGTGCATGTTCCTCGCCGAATTCGCCAATGGATCCATGGGGACGTTCGAATCGACGCGCTATGCCCGTGGTCGGAAGAATTTCAATACCTTTGAATTAAACGGGGCCGATGGCAGTGTCTATTTCGATTTGGAAGAGCCGGAATATTTGCAGTACTTCGAATACATGCAGAAGCAATCAGGGAAGAAGACAGAATCGCACCTGACCGGTTGGCGGAAGATCCATACAACAAACCCAGAGCATCCTTACATGAAGCACTATTGGGTTCCTGGGACATGTATTGGGTATGAGCATACGTTCCTGAATGCGCTGGCTGATTTCGTGGCTGGAATCGAAAGTGGTAAGCCAGTTCAGCCAGACTTCCGCAGTGCACTGCAAACTCAGAAGGTTTGTGACGCAGTGATCAAGTCGGCTAAAATTGGGAAATGGGTGGTGACTGGGGCTAAAGGGTAATTCTGCATAGTTTTCCCGCGTGGTTTGAAAGACCGCTCCCTTGCGGTAACGCTCGATAACTTACTGATTCTAAATAGCCGTGACCGCGAGGGAGCGGTTTTTCATAAGCCTGATACACTTCGCTCCAACACTTGAAGCCGTCCGATTGAGGGAAAACTATTCGGCATTAGGCTAAAGGGTAGCTTGTGATTTCTTAGGCACACCAATAAAACCAAAACCGAGCTATACTCACAGTAGGCAATACCATGAACAAAAAGTATATTGAACAGCGTAACGGAGGCTACTATGTGGCTGGAAGTCGCATTTCATTGGACTCCGTGGTCTATTCCTTCAACGAAGGCAACTCGCCGGAAGCGATCCAGGAGGACTTTCCTTTACTGAACCGCACCCAGATAGATGGCGCCATCGCATTCTACTTGGATTGTAAATTGACAATCGACCAATATTTAGTCGCTACAGAACGCGATTTTGAATCCAGTGGCATCCCCATGGCTCAGGCCAACCCAATGCTCTGGGACAAGTTGCAGAACGCCCGAGCCCAGATCACTTAAAGATGAGTCAATCTAGCGCTTGAGCCTTATCTTTCAAGCGGATGCCGATTTTAGACATGCTATTGTCAAAGCGGTCCGCCACCGGGAACCTGCCATCGATTTTGCATCGGCAGTTGAATCTAATCTGAAAAGTGTTAGCGATCCTGAAGTCCTGGAACGAGCTTCCCTGGAAGGTCGCATTTTGGTCTCCCATGATCGCCGCACCATGCTTGCTCACTTTCGTGAACATATAGCAGCAGGAAAATCGAGTCCTGGCTTATACGTTATCTCCCAAAGTGCGCCCATCGGATCGGTTGTCGATGCCATTGTCCTGGCTTGGGCCGCGTCGGAACCTTCAGAATGGCAGGATCAGGTTTTCCATCTTCCCTCCTTAATCCATCATAGATTCTGTCGTTGACACAGCCCGCACCTCGCCTGCAACAATGGTTATTTGTGGCGATAATGCGAATCCCTCTCTTCTTAACCGCCCTAAGTTTAGCTTGCCTGAAAGCGCAAACCATCACGGCAGTGGTCAATGCGGCTAGCTATTCGAACGGTCCCGTCGCGCCTGGGGAAATTGTTACTCTGTTCGGTTCTGGCCTGGGTCCGGCTCGACTCACTACGGGCAATCTCGGCACTTCCCTCGGCGGGGTGCAAGTACTGTTTGATGGCTCCCCTGCCCCGCTGCTGTACGTTTCCTCAACCCAGATTTCAGCAGTCACACCTTTTGGACTGAGTGGCAAGAATTCCACCCAAGTGCAGGTTACTTTCAACGGTGTTACCTCAATGCCACTTGCTAAATCAGTAGTCGACGCTGCCCCCGGCATCTTCAGTGCTGCCGCATCGGGCAAGGGACTCGCCGCTTCCACCAACTCTGATGGATCGCTGAATTCACTACTGAATCCGGCCGCACCAGGAACCTACGTCACCTTTTACATAACTGGTTCTGGACCACTTTCTCCCCCCGCCTTCGACGGTTCTGTGGCCACCGGAATCGCCCGGGCAGTGCTGCCCTCTTCCGTCACCATCGGCGGCAAGGCGGCTCAGGTGCTATACGTGGGCGCGGCTCCTGGCATCGTCAATGGATTCACACAGGTGAACGTCGTCATCCCGCGCGATGCTGCGGGCGGAGATGTCCCACTTCTAATTCAAGTCGGCGATTCGATAAGTCCGGCAGGTGTCACCCTGGCTGTTGCTGGACCCCGTAGCGGGCCTACCACCGTGTTCCTGATCCATGGATTGGG
>JAYWBH010000195.1:0-6768 GCA_043781815.1 Bryobacterales bacterium
ACTCATTCAACCTAACATCCAACTCCGGAACACTCGGTCAAAACCGGACATTCTTACTTTGCTGGGATTAGGACATTTCTACTTTGCCTTGACACATGAAAATGTCCCCATGTAAATGTCCCCATGTAAATCCCCCCATGTAAATCCTGGGTATGACTGATCCGCAGCGCGCGGCCTTGTGTAATGCTGCTTTATGTAGAGTGAGGGACCGGTATAGCTGGGATGCTGTGACGGAGCAGTACCTGCAATTATTCGGACGAATGCTATCCGCAGATGTCGCCGATGAACGCAGATAAAAGCCGACTGTAATTGTTCAGATAAGTCCAACTAAGTGAGTGAGGAACCGCTCAACTTTCCTTGGCTCCGTTAAGTCGCAACTCATCTGCAACCTCATTTGCTAACTTCATACAGTAACCCCAAACCAACAGCGCAGCATTGTTCACGAACTGCCACTTCCAATCGGCTTCCAGCCAGAAGCTAAAATGAAACACTACCAGACAAATAAATATCACCCATCCAAGCCGGTTGTCCCGGAGAACGGAAATCAGGACACCCGCAGCAATGGCGCAGACTTCGAGCCAGTCTGCGACTCGGTTTTCATGATTAAAATTGATCAGATATATTACAACAGGGATGCCACAAACCAGGATAGGTCCTTCGACAAAACTGAGAAGTGCTCGCCTGCGGCGGAACCCACGAATCAATAAAATAAGCGTGAAAACCACTGGAGCTACGATTAGCACTTGGGGTTGCACGATGTCGTGGGAATCGGATCCAATTACCGGTTTTAGGGCTCTGACCAACCGCCATGTCAGCATTGCAAAAAATCCCGACTCTTGCGATTTATTCACATCAATGATGAGGATCAGACGCACTACAAAAATTGCCCACAGTGCTTGCGAGAGCAGCCACCAGCGATTGAAGTGGGCACTAATACTTGCAACTCTCAACCCCGGCAACATCAGTTACAAAGCCTCGGATCAGGGCGCGCGTCGTGAAGTAAATAGTAATTAGTGTGGCGAGCGCCTTTGGCACTATTTAATATTGCGGATAGTGGCAATGGATTGGGATGCATTTCTTTTTATAGTTGCACTGCTCGTTTCGTCACGCAGTTTGGTCAAGTAGCGGATTGCAACATCCATGGTGACCCACGGCTGAAACCTAAAAGTTTCAATCCTCCACTCCGGTGATCCTTTTATTTCTTTCAGCTTTTTCTCATTTGGGTCAAACTCCCACTGGGTATCTGTTAGAACCATCACATAATGATCAATAAACCGAAACGGGCCGTGCATGAATGGAGGTTCCAATTTATTAAAGGGGAGTCCCTCTGGATCGATTAAACTCGGCGAGATAACGAATGTGAATCGACCAGCGGCATCGATTTGCCCCAGTGCTCCACAGTCGACATCGATCTGCTGCTTATTGGGACCATCCTTAAAGTAGGTGTTTTGGTAGATCCCTTCCTTCTGAGCTATGACCATAATGGTAGGCTGCCCCAGTAGTTTGCTTGGCTTAACAAAAAATGGCGATGCCTTATACCAACCACTATCCGTCAACCGACCGCCAGCGGAGTCCATTTTGCGGAAGGCCTTTACCACTTCCAATGGAGATTTGCTGACGGCCTGATTCTGGGAGTATATTGTTTCGGCAGCAAGCAATGATAGTGCGAGCATCGTCCCAAGTTTCCCTATTTTGCGTTGACGATTTGCTTTCATGGTCTCCTTTAATTCCCGCAGTGAACCGGCTACCTGCCAAACGCGGGTAGGAAAGTACCCAATGGGCCTCCGCCATCAGGAATCAGGTAGATTGGCTTTTGATTCGGTAAATTCCGCCCCGCTCCATGCCTGGCATTGGGACTTACAGCGAAAAACGATCCTGCTGAAGTCGCAAATACCTTCCTCTGCAGTCTGTTCGCGATCAACTGTGCAATTGAGTAGCTTCCGCTTCCAAAACCTGCGTAGCAGGCGCGAAGGGTTATAGTAGCACCGATCGCTAATTGGCTATTAGTTAGTAAATTGACGTTACGGCTTGAAATGTTTGTGTCTTCGCCTTGTCCTTCACCTGGCGCAAGTAAGGATCCCCGTGTGCCAACCAAATTTGGTGATTCACCTGCACCGTGACCAAAGTAAATCACGCTGCCAGTGATAAGACCGTTAGAAATCAATTGCGCTGCAAAATCCTGAACCGAAGAGACTCTTTTAGGACCTATTGGTAAATTACCAGTCCCGTTAAGGGCATCTTGCTGCGTTAAGGCCGCGAGGTGAAAAAGATTACCTACGTTGTAATTTAGACCAGGAGCGCGATTCTCTCCAGGGTCCCCCTCCAAAATTAGGTAGGACGGTGGTGGGGGGGGAGGTGGCAGTATGGTTGCGGGTTTTTGATTCATCGTGAATGCGGAAATCTCAACATCAGTTACCGTTGGGCTCGGCGCTACACCCGTTGTTTGCAGTAAACACGGGCAGGGCGCAACCGCCGTTAGATTTTCTGAAGGATTCCCATTCGCCTGCGGCCAAAAAGAAGCTCCAGCAGGGAATACTGGTGGGCTGCTAATCGAATCAATTGATGACCCACTCGTCTGGTATTCATGCCCGATCCAGGACTGTTGGGAGAGGTTGATCCTTCCCGTGGCCACTCCGTTGCGATCATAGGTGATTCCAGAATATCCAATCACCCCTCCATTGGCCGTTACTATCTTCGGTAAATCGTTTGGCACGCTCCAGCGTATATTCCCGTTCGCCTCGAACGCGACCATGGAAAAGCTGCCTTGGATATCTTCCGCGATACCGACAAACGACCCGTCTTGAGCTTGTACCGGTTGATAAAATGGTCCTCTTTGGCCGGGCAGCGACTGCGAATTGGCAACGCTGACGCTGGTGCCAGTGGTGGTAGCAATATAAAATCCATTATTAGTATGGATCATAAGCACCACTCCTGTATCCGCATTGGTGATCAGACTGATGTACAAAAATGGATGGTCGCTCTCAGTCGTATCCATTATGTCAATTATGCTAGAGGCTCCTGTGCTGTTCACTCGCAGCAGTTTGACGTGAATTGCAGCGCAATCGGAGCTAGAGACACATCCGCTGTAAGTTGCGTAAGGAAAGTAAGCATAGCCATCGCCCGCAATGATTCTACTACCTAATAAACTTGTTCCAATTATATCTGATGCACTGCCCGGGAGCGGAATACTGAACTTTAGGGTGCCCGCAATAGGATCAATGCCAATCACAGCAGTATCGGACCCGAACGTCGCCAGCGGCGCGTTGAAAATAGTGCCATCAGGATGAATAAGTAGGTCGTTCAGTGGGTTGATACTTGTATAGGTTGGATAGGCTTGTCCAGTGAGCCCATCCAGTTTGTAAATGCTGTTGAAGCAACTGACAACCAAGCCGCCTTGGAAATCTGCAGTGGGGCCACAAGAGGTCAATAAATTGCCATTGACGTTGGCCGTCCACGCTACATTGCCGTCCTTGGTGATGGCTTTGATGGTGGAGGTTCCCTCAATCGCGAAAATATCTGCTACGCCGGAGGAACTCGGTACGGCTGGTACCATGTAACTGGCAGCCGTTGGATTCGACCATATCACCGTACCCACAGGCATCGGCCCGGCTGAAACCGTCACATCAGCCGAAGCACCGCCCGCCGTGATCGTCACGCGTCCCGCAGCAAGCGCTGTGAGAACCGGTGGATTGTCGGTGGAAAGGCTGACTACCGTTGGACTGCTCGATGTCCAGGTTAATCCCGTCACCGGTTGTCCCGCCGCATTGAGTGCTTGCACCGAACCAATATCCCCCACCTCCATATTAAGCAAGTTCGGCGTGAGCATCGTGACGCTTCCTCCTGATCCAGGAACAGTGTAGCTAAATGCCTTGCTCCATGTGCCTTGTTGAATCCGCGCAATGCCCGTCACCGCTCCAGTGGCGACGGCGGCCACTATCGTGGTGTCGCTCCAACTCAGAACCTGACCCGTAGTGCTTCCAAGCCAAACAACCCCCGCGCCCTGCGTTGCCCCGAACCCAGATCCTGTGAATGTGACCGAAGTTCCTGGAGCCCCTGAAACTGGACTTACACTCGTCAGGCTAATCGTGTTCACTGTAAAGGGAGTAGTCGCGCTCCACACGCCACTCTGTAGCACCTGAACCACGCCGGAAGCCGCTCCCGCCCCTACTTGGGCGATGATTTGGCTATTGCTCCAGCTTTGCACCACCCCGTACCCTGTACCCAACCACACTTGCCCAGTGCCCTGAGCCGCCCCGAAGCCTGACCCCGCAATGGTTACTTGCGTTCCGGGTAGTCCGCTGGCCGGGGAAACAGATGAGATAGTGGCCGTAGTCACGCTGAAAGACACTGGGTTGGACCAAAAACCGCCCTGTTGCACTCGGGCAGTCCCCGACGTGGAGTTGCCAGCCACAGTAGCAACCACTTGCGTATCGCTCCAACTCACCACCGTGCCAAGAGTGCTGCCCAGCCAGACCGATCCTGTACCTTGCACCGCGCCAAAACCGGAACCTGCAAGAGTTACTTGCGTTCCGGCGACGCCGCCAGTCGGCGATACGGAAATCACGTTGGCAGGAACCCCAAACAGTTTCCCCGCGCTGGCTAAACCGTTGACGGTTACGACGACGTTTCCCGTACTTGCGCCTGCGGGCGCGGCAACCGTAATGCTGGTGACACTCCAACCAGAAGCCGGGGCTGCGGCCACGCCATTGAACGTCACGGTGCTGCTTCCCTGGCTTGCTCCGAAATCATAGCCGCTGACTGTGACTACGGTTCCCACTGGACCCAAGTTCGGTGTGAGAAACGAGATATTGGGACGAATCGCAAACGGCGCGCCATTGCTGGCCGTTCCGTTCACCGTTACCACCACGAGTCCTGCTCTTGCGCCCTGTGGCACAACTACAAGGATGCTGGTGTCGCTCCAACTAATGGCCGTGCCTGCTGCCCTGCCGTTGAAAGTTATGGTGCTTGTTCCCTGGCTTGCTCCAAAGTTGCTACCAGTGATAGTCACCACCGTTCCTACAATTCCAGAGGCAGGGGACAACGTGGATATAGTGGGCGAAGCCGTGCCAGGCACCAGCGATATCACGGCGCTGGCCGATCTCGTTATATCGGCGGCGCTAGTCGCCGTCAAGGTAACCGTTTGCGACGTGCTAATTGTAGCTGGTGCTGTGTAAAGCCCAGTTGCGGAGACGGTTCCCGTTCCGGCTGGACTGATCGTCCAAGTCACCGCTGTATTCGCGGAACCTGTCACTGTTGACGTGAACTGTTGCGTCTGCGCGGCCAAGAGCGTCGCGGTTGCCGGAGCTACGGTCACAATCACCGGTGGATTCAACGTTACCGTTGCGGTCTCGGATTTGGTGGTGTCCGCTGTGCTGGTTGCCTTTATAGTTACTGTGTTTTGCGTGGCGATTGAGGGCGGCGCTGTGTAGAGCCCCGCTGTGGAGATGGTTCCCGTGCCAGCCGGACTGATTGTCCAGGTCACCGCCGTATTCGCGGAACCTGTCACTGTTGACGTGAACTGTTGCGTCTGGGCGGCCAAGAGCGTCGCGGTTGCCGGAGCTACGGTCACGGTTACTGGCACTGCTGGCGGATTGAGGGTCACGGTCCCGGACGCCTTCTTCGTGGTGTCGCTTACGCTCGTCGCGATGACGGCCACTGTCTGCACGCTTGCGATGGATGCCGGGGCAGTGTACAAACCCGTGCTGCTCACGGACCCCACTGATGGGCTGATGGACCATGTGACGGCCGTGTTACCTAGTCCTGTAACGGTGGCCGTGAACTGCTGTGTCTGCCCAGCCAGGAGCGTGGCGCTTGCTGGGCTCACTGAGACAGGCGAGAGCAGCGTCACCGTTGAAGAGAGGCTCTTCGTAGGATCGGCCACGCTGGTTGCCGTGACAATAATGCTTCGCTGGCTGCCGAGGATTGCTGGCGCAGTATATAAACCGGACGCACTGATTGTACCCACTGTTGGACTGATGGTCCAAGTGACCCCAGTAATCGTATTCTGGTTCACTTGAGCCGAGAATTGTTGGGTCTGCCCGGCATTCAGATTGGCCGATTGCGGACTCATGGACATCGTCAAAGCACTTAGGCTGACTACTGCCGAGATTGTTTTAGTGGGATCGGCTGCGCTGGTTGCGGTTACTGTTGCTGTAGTCGAACTTGAAACCGCACTTGGCGCGGTGTAGAGACCGGCGGCACTTATTGAACCAGTCCCCGCAGGGCTGATTGACCAAGTTACATTCGTGTTTGTCGACTTTTGAATAGAGGCGTTGAATTGCTGTGTTTGACCGCCGTAGCGATTGGCGCTCGACGGGCTGATGGAAATGGTCAAAGGGGAAAGCGAAACAGCGGCTGACGCTGACTTCGTTGGATCTGCAACGCTGGTTGCTCTAACCGTAACCGTCTGTAGTGCCGAGGGAGTGGTGTAAAGACCTGTCGTACTCACACTGCCGACGCCGGCCGGAGTAATGCTCCACGTGACCGCAACATTCGCTGAACCGGAAACAGACGCGCTAAATTGCTGCGTTTGGCCAGAATAAAGGTTGGCGCTAGACGGGCTCATCGAAACCCCGACAGTCTGACCGAATGTCGATGGAATGCCCAAGAGCAGGCAAATTTAAATTGAAATGTTTGTTGAGCGCAATGGAATCTCCTCTTACCTGGCAACAGAAATAGCAATGCTGTCACGTTTGACAAGTGTTTCTCAATACTATCTGCAGTTTTCTAATTCGGCCATGATATCTGGAATGTCAATGAGTTTTCGAG
>JAYWBH010000196.1:0-6760 GCA_043781815.1 Bryobacterales bacterium
CGAGTAAATTTCCACTTCATCCATGCTTCCAGGCTACACTTTCCAGCATCCATATCGTAGACAATGGAAATGTATGGCTAAACCACTCATCACCAAACGGCTAACCGTGATGGAGCCCGATACAGACATCTTCACGGGCACAAAAGACGGCGTAAAGGAAAAAGATAAACCGTATACCGGCATAACCGGACCCAAAATACGCTGTCCACTTTGCCGATGGAAGCCCAAGCCCAAAGATACCTGGAGCTGCAACTGCGGTTTTGCCTGGCACACGTTTGAAACTGGTGGCGTTTGCCCGTCCTGTTTACAGCAACATACAGCTACTCAATGTTTGCAGTGCAATGGCTGGTCAGCGCACAGCGCTTGGTATAACTACTAATTCCGCGCCAGTCCCAGCGCGCCCCGACCTTCTATGGTGGCTGTGGTCGCGGAATCGGCAAGATCAGCCTCAGGGTGTTTACAGTCGCCAAACCGCACTGTCACTGCAAGCGCTAACCGACGTCATGCCATCCCGGCTACATATGACCGTGCCGAAAACATTCCGGCGTAGCACAGCCATCCCCAAAGTTGTGGCTCTCCACATGGCTGACCTGCCGCCTTCCGATATTCAACAAATCGACGGTGTACCCGTGACCAAGGCTCTGCGTACGATGACCGATGTATTGGCATGGAGTGAGGTTCCGGTGGCTGATCTCCGACTTGCCTTCGCTGGAGCAGTCCAGTCCGGAAAGATCACCCGCACCGAAATCGCCGCTGCCAAGAAGGACCCGGGACTAAGCAAGTACACTTCGTCGGGAGCTTTCCGGCAAGCGCTTGAAGAGCGAATCAAGACCGTCTCCCGACAGGAGCAGACTGACTTTCAACGCCTCTGCCGTCGGGTTGCCTTTGATTTTTTGGATCCCGGCTGATTCCGTCCTATAGCGCCGCTAAGGGAGCGATCCTACAACTCACCAAGTCCATGGCTATTGAACTTGCGCAGTACAACATTTAGGTCAATGCTATTGCGCCGGGTTGGATTGAAACGGACATGACAGCACCCGTCCGCACCATGCCCTTGTGCCATAGCCAAGCCGTCCAGTGCCGCTTGGGAGATCACCTGCCATTTCCAGCATAATAAAGATGATGGAAATTACACGGCGCTTTGTATTGGTCAGGGTATTGCTTCAGAGCATCGCCGCGGCACAGCCCACCACAACTCAGTGGACTTCCATGTTCAACGGTAAATCCCTCCACGGCTGGAAAGAAGCTTCGTTCGGCGGGCACGGTCTGGTTGTCATTAAAAATGGGATGATCGTCATTGGCAAAGGCCGCATGACGGGCGTTACTTGGGCTGGTGAATTCCCCAAGTCTGGCTACGAAATCCGCTTTGAAGCCGCACGCCTGGAAGGGAATGATTTCTTCGCCGGACTTACGTTTCCCGTCAACGATACATTTTGTTCGTGGATCAACGGTGGTTGGGGCGGAACGGTGGTTGGCCTATCGAACCTGGATTTCGACGACGCTTCTGAGAACGACACTTCTACGGTGAAAGAATTCGTACAAGGCCGCTGGTACAAGTTTCGCCTTGCTGTCACGGAAAACCGGATTCAGGCCTGGATCGACGATGTAGTAATCATTGATGCCGATATCAAAGGTCGTCGCGTTGGGCTGCGCGGAAATGAGATGGACCCTTCCACCCCGCTGGGGTTTGCAACCTATTCGACAGTGGCAGGGTTGCGCAACATCGAATTCCGGCTGATCCAATAAGACCGGCCTCGCGGTCTGTCATAGCTGTATAATTAAACCGATCCAAGCTACGTTTTAAGGAGAGTCAATGAATCGACGCTATTTCATGATGGGTTCGGCGGCGGCGGCAACCCAAATTGTTCGAGCCCAAAAAAGCCCCAATGATACTGTGCGTGTCGCCGTGGTTGGTTGTGGCGGACGCGGTGGCAGCCACATGAGCGCCTGGACGTCCCAGCCCAATGTGGAATTGGCGGCCCTGGTGGATGTGGATGATTCCCATTCCGAACGGTTCCTTGGAACTCTGGCCAAGGGCAACAAGAAATCTGTACCAGTATTTCGCGATATCCGCAAAGTGCTGGAGGACAAAAACATTGACGCTGTCTCCATTGCCAGCCCGAACCACTGGCATACTCTGCAGACTATCTGGGCCTGCCAGGCGGGCAAAGACGTCTATGTGGAAAAGCCTTGTTCCCATAACGTGTTCGAATCGAAGCAGATTGTGGCGGCGGCGCGGAAGTACGATCGTGTGGTGCAGATGGGTAGCCAAAGCCGTTCCTCACCAGCGCTGCAGGAAGCGGTGAGCAAGATGCGCGCCGGTGAATTCGGCGAGATTTACATGTCGCGCGGTCTCTGTTTCAAGGCGCGCAACACCATTGGCAAGACACCCGTGGAGAAGGTTCCGCTGGGCGTGGATTACGATATGTGGACCGGACCAGCCCCTTTGCGTCCGTTCACGAAGAACCGTTTCCACTACAACTGGCATTGGTTTTGGGACACCGGCAATGGCGACCTTGGCAATCAGGGAATCCACGAGGTGGACATTGCACGTTGGGGCTTGGGTGTGACACATCCAACCAAGGTCAGTTCCATTGGCGGCAAGTTCATGTTCGACGATGATCAGGAAACGCCCAACACAATCACTTCGTCCTTTGAGTTCAATGTTGGCGGCAAGCCGAAGATGATGACCTTTGAGGTGCGTCACTGGTATAGCAATCACGAAGCCGGCATCAATGGGGAGCGGGCTGGCAACACCATCGGCAACACGTTTTACGGTTCCAATGGGTATGTTGTGATCGACAATTACAACAAGTACACCAGCTTTATGGGAAGCGACGGGAAGCCGGGTCCGGCCAGGACCGAACGTGACCATCACTTTGAAAACTTCATCACGGGCATGCGCAGCCGTAAGCGGGAAGATCTAAATGCCGAGATTGAAGAAGGCGCAATGTCTTGTGTGTTGATGCACCTTGCCAATGTCAGCTACCGCTTGGGGCGGACGTTGCATTGGGATGAGAAGACGTGGACAGTTAAGGGTGATGCCGAGGCGAACAAGATGCTGACGCGTGAGTATCGGAAACCGTACGTTGTTCCAGAGAAGGTTTAGGGTCGGCTGGACTTTGAGGAAGCCTCATCGGGCTTCCTCTTGATCTTAGTAAAACCCACAGAGCTTGGTCGCCATTTCAAATTTGCACCTACCGCCTTAATTAACGAGTCCAAGTTAGAGAGGCCTCAATTTGTACGGTATTCTCTGGTGGGTTAGCTTGACCCGGTTTCGGTGGTCGCCAAGTGCGAAAGATGGAGGGTTCCCCACGTCCATAGCGTTTCGAAGACGTGACCAAGAGTGCCGCCGTGAGGTGTTAACTCGTAGGTCACGCGGAGGCTCGGTTTGTGTTCCACGCGTCGGGCCACGAGCCCATCAGCTTCGAGTTGCCGTAACTGTTGTCGCAGAACCTTGACCGTGACTCCTGGCATGGCTCGCCGGAGTTGGCCGAATCCAAGAGCACTTTCGCCGAGACGGCGAAAAATCATGGGTTTCCAGCGTCCCTCTATCACCCGGATAGCGGTATCAAGCGGACACCTCTCGCGTTCACTGTGACTCGTGCTACTTTGTCCCATGTTTGGCCTCGTCGACCAGGGTACTTCAAAGTACCGTCTTGTCAAAGGAGCCAAATAGACCTACACTGTGATCACTTATGGCTTCCGCTCGTCTATTTCGCGTCATTCTCCCAGTCTCAAGCATCGGTGAGGCCGCCGCCTTTTATTCAGCTGTTCTGGAACAGCCCGGCATGAGAATCTCGCCGGGAAGGCACTACTTCGACTGTGGAGGCACAATCCTCGCTTGTTTCGATCCGCGGGCGGATGGTGACCCCTGGGACGCAACGCCAAACCCCGACCATATGTACTTCGCCGTCGAGGATCTGGAAGCGTACTATCGCCGTGTAGGAGAACAACCGAACGCCAAAATCCTCCGACCGATTGAAACTCAACCCTGGGGCGAGCGCAGTTTCTATTGCACGGACCCTTTTGGCAACAAAATCTGTTTTGTCGATCAAGGAACCCTGTTCACGGGTCAATAGCCTCAGCGGCGTGAATAGAGAAAACCCGGTCGGCCTGATCTTACGCCTTTTCATCCTGCCAATACTGCTCAATGCGCCCTGTCCCCATTTCGGTTCTTCCACATCCTTCCTGTTCATTAGCTTTCGCGGGACGAAGCCACATCACAACAGGCAAGGATGCCTGTCCTACTTAACTCTCAACTTCGGAATTCAGGTTAAAGGGTAAGTTCAGGCTGACTCAGTTTTTTCCGATGGTGGTCGTACAGAAGTGGGCCGCTCCGCTGGGAAAATAGCGACCCTGTCACAAACCTGCAGCCTGCAGAAACTCATCCACTTTTAGTCCAGCCTTGGCGATCAAGGCACGTAGCGTACCTCGCGCAACAAAGGCATGATCAGGCACCGAGAGCGCCTGGCTTGGTCATCACGATGTGGCTGCCACGTTGCCGAACCACTTGCCAGCCAAGGCGCTCAAAGGCTGGAATCGCCTCCCGCGGCCGGAGCAGCGGAACGACGGGCATTACACCGCAACTTCAACTTCACATAAGTTAATGCAGTAAGGAATCAAAAGTAAAAGCCGCCAAAGGAGTTACCTTGGCGGCTTCTATTGACTTACTACTTACAGCTTACTTAGTAACTTACTTCAAGCCCTTCTTGCCCATAAACACGATCAGGTCAACCACGCGGCTTGAGTAGCCCCATTCGTTGTCGTACCAGGCAACCACTTTCAACAGATTCCCGCCGATGACTTTCGTCAACTGCGAATCCACGATGGAGCTGTTTGGGTTGTGCAGCATGTCGGTGGAAACTACCGGGTCAGTTGTGTAGCCCAAAATACCCTTCAGCGATTTTTCCGAAGCCTTCTTCAACGCCAAATTCACTGCTTCGGCGGTGGTTTCTTTCTTCAGAATTGCGACGAAATCCACTACTGAAACGTTGGGTGTGGGAACGCGCATGGAGTAGCCGTCCAGCTTGCCTTTGAGGTGTGGCAATACCAGGCCGATGGCCTTGGCTGCACCGGTGGAAGTGGGGATCATGTTCAACGCGGCAGCACGGGCGCGACGCAGATCCTTGTGCGGAAAGTCCAGCACGGGTTGGTCATTGGTGTAGCTGTGGATGGTGGTCATAGTGCCCTTTTCCACGCCAAATACTTCGTCCAGAACCTTCACTACCGGGGCCAGACAATTGGTGGTGCAAGAGGCATTGGAAACGATATGATGCTTCTTGGCATCGTACGATTTATCATTCACACCCAGCACAATGGTGATGTCTTCATCGGTGGCTGGAGCGGAAATTACTACCTTCTTCACTTTGCCACGCAGATGCTTTTTGGCATCGGCAGCGTTGGTGAAGCGTCCAGTGGATTCAATCACGACCTGAACTCCCAGGGAGCTCCAGTCAATTTCCGCCGGATCTTTAATGGCGAATACTTTGATTTTCTTGCCGTCGACAACAATGGAATCGCCATCGACTTTCACCTCGGCCTTTAACTGGCCAAGAATGGAATCATATTTTAAAAGGTGAGCGAGTGTCTTGGTATCTGTCAGATCATTCGCGGCGACAATCTCAATTGCTGGATTGTTCAACGCGGCGCGAACAACGTTCCGGCCAATGCGGCCAAAGCCGTTGATGCCTACTTTAATTGCCATGTTTCTTAAGGTTCTCCTGTAACGGTGGGGATGCTTTCATTTTAGCATCGTATGGGATTTGCTTCATTTGCTTCATACGGACATTGAGCGCATTTGGTCCAGGAAGCGTTTTAGGATCTGGTCAACTGACTCCATTGCCGGATACCTTAAAAGGTGTTCTTCGATGTCAGCCAGGATCTTACGTTCCAGGCGTGCATCTTTCATGTTCGCATCACGATGAGCCCAATCCCTGCCTGGGTGAAGAGTGTCCCATGGAGACCGCGAATTAGCTCGTGTTCCTGGATCGTCACCATGTTTTCCAAACCCATAACAAATTTTCATCTCCGCGTTCCAAATTGGTTTAAATAGATGGATGAGATATTTTTCGGCAGCCGTTTGCCACCCAGTTTGTACGACAAGTGCTCGGTATTCGAAGTCATCTAAATGAAGTGTGGTCGCGGCCTTCAGAATGTTCTTCCTGTGTTCATTTAGACGTTTTGAGAGTTGATCCCCTTGTTTTACTGGTGTTTTGCTCGAAGCTTCTACCGGGTCCGCCTTCCCAACATAGATCGGGTGTTCCCGTCTCGAAACTGCCTCATATCCAGGGAAATCTCCAATGTAATAAAGTGCGTAAACTCCAGAACCATAAATGCGCTCCACTGTATCGAGTGGCTTTCGGGCTTGAGCAATCATTGTAAGGCCAGCGATCCGTCCTGCAATATTGGGATCTGAAGGATCGAATACGAAACCGGGCTGTTTGATTGGATCAAGGCCATCCAAAACTGTGCGTATCCGGTCGTAGGCTTCAGTGATCGTTTTGTGTACTCTCTTGGCTGCTATAGCTGGAAGTTCTGAGGCTTCCGCAATTGCCAATGATTCTGAAAGTTCCTTGAGCTGCGAGGCCAGTTGCTCTAGCATCCCCTTCGAATTAGCCATTCCTTGGTTTTGATCCTTTAGTGCTACGCAGTGTCAGAGCCACCGATTTAGATACCACCTCAGCAAGTTGAACAGGTACAGCATTGCCCAACTGCCGCATACTTTTGTTCCAAGAATTCGGGAAAATGTATCCATCTG
>JAYWBH010000197.1:0-2150 GCA_043781815.1 Bryobacterales bacterium
GAGGAAAGAAATAGAACCAGCCGCATGAAGTGCTGTTCAGAACTTGCGCCGATACGAATTGTTCGCCGCCAATCCCACAGGATTACAACCAGGCCCAAACAGGAAACCCATACATACGCTGGAAATCCGATGACCCAGATGGCATTCAGCGAACTGGTCTGCAACGCCACCAGAGCCCCGCTCCAGCCCACCCACAACGCCGTGCGCAATTTCCAGGACTTGTATCCAAGCGCGGCGAAGACGAACTCCACAAAAAAAGGCACTTTAAAGTTACCAAACACGAACTCTGGGACAACCCCAATGCGGTTAAAAGGGTACGAATCGGCCAGCAATTCCAGACACAAATAAAATGATGCAAAGGCCCCGGCGAACGAGACTAAGAAAAACCACAGCAGTTCCATCCGCTCACGCTCGCTGAACCACGCCAGCAGGCTTAGCAAACCGATGACTGCAAAGATTGCGGCAAAAACCAAGTCCGACGAATGACGGATGAACCTTTGTTCCAATTGTTGACGCCCTGCCTCCCTGGGCGCATGGGCGCGGTCGGTCAAGAGATACGGTCCAGTGTCCAGTAGTCTCCAATCGGGGTGATAGAAAAGGATGCCGCGCACGTGGAGGGAAATTTGAAGCAAATCGCCCGTCGTCAGAACCTCGGCGGGAATGTCGAAAGTGCGAGCTCGTGGAATTTGCGCATCTTCGAATGAATAGAAGTTCCCGGTGGCACCAATCAGCTTACCGTTGACATAGACTTCATAGACGTCTTGCAATGCGCCCAGTGTCAATGACACTTGGCTGCGATCAGCCGTTTCAGGCAACCGGGCGTGTCTGCGCAACCAGTACTGCTTCCCATGAAAGTAGGTTTCCCCGCGAGGCAACACTAACGTTGACCAGCCGCTATCGTCGAACCCTGGGGCTGCATACTCAGCCTTATCATCAGAGCTCATGCGCCATTCCCCGCTAAGGTCAATCAAGAACCCGGTACTCTGCGCAGTGCGCAGGTCACTCCGCTGCTGTGCCAGTAGCGTGGAGCTTGCCAGCAGGATCAGGCCAATCAGTCTCATTGGGATCTCCGTACGTCGCGGTTGCGGATGTTGGGTTGTAATTCGCAGATCATACCTTCCTCTGGACGGTTGCAAACGGTAATGTCATCATGCTGGCGCGCGACGGAATGGACTGGCCGCTGTGCGGTAAAATAAAGTGAATGGAAAAGATCGTTCGCATATTCAGCAGCTTTGAAGAGGCCGATGCGGCGGATGTGAAAGAAGACGTTCGTATGACTCCGGAAATGCGGGTTGCGATGGTCCTCGAACTTCAGGATAGGTTCTATCCAAATGCATCTCAACAAAGATTTGCGCGAATTTATCGAGTTACTGAACTCGCACGGAGTTGAGTATCTTATTGTCGGCGCATTTGCAGTGGCTTGGCATGGGTACCCACGCTTCACCGCAGACATCGATTTCTTTGTACGTTCTACCAAAGCCAATGCTGATGTTGTTGTGCAAGTGCTGACGGATTTCGGATTCCAAAGTTTGCACATCACTCGCGATGACTTAAACAGCCCAAACAAAGTGGTGCAACTGGGCGCAAAACCGAATCGTATTGACTTGATTACCTCCATTACAGGCGTGGATTTCGACCAGGCTTGGATGAACCGCGTGAAGGGTTCTCTCGATGGCATACCGGTTTCATACATTGGCCTGGAAGATCTGATTCGGAACAAGGAAGCCACTGGCAGGGCCAAGGACTTAGGCGATTCTGAAGAATTGAAGAAACGTCGACCCAAATAGTTCATTGGCATTCACTCTTCCGGACGGTGACGGCGATCTCTGGCGCAGACATGCCGCTGATGTCCGGCGTGCGGTCGAAGCCGAAGAGTTCGCGTTGCCCGTTTTCACCCGTAAGCCTGTCTCGCGATATACTCAAGCCATGACGTTCGCCATTGATGACGCATTCCTTCCGGCGACCTTGACCGTTCCTCCCATGACAGACGAGGAATTCACCGCCTTTTGCGCGGAACATGCCGATCTGAACTTTGAAATGTCGGCGGAAGGGGAACTGATCGTTATAGCACCAACTAATTCTGATACTGGCATCTGCAATTCTGAAGTTGCTGGCGAACTGCGCAACTGGGCCAGGAAAGACCGCCGGGG
>JAYWBH010000198.1:0-6751 GCA_043781815.1 Bryobacterales bacterium
TCCTTAACCGGGCACGATTTTTCCTTATACAAACCCAGCACGATTCATCGTCGGATAGAGCGACGCATGGCCGTCCATCAGATCGCTTCAATCCACGATTATCTTAAGTATTCCCAACAGACGCCTGTCGAGGTGGAGGCACTTTTTCGTGACCTATTGATTGGGGTGACCAATTTCTTTCGAGATCCAGATGCCTTTAAGACGCTTGAAGAACAGGTGATTCCGGCACTCTTTGCCGACAAGCATCCGCGTAACGTGGTTCGTGTCTGGTCGGCTGGATGTTCCACCGGGGAGGAAGCTTATTCCATTGCCATCCTGCTTGCTGAGCGTCAGGCGAACATGAAGAAGAGTTTCACAGTGCAGGTTTTTGCAACGGATATTGACAGCCGCTCCATTGCCACGGCCCGCGCAGGCCTGTATCCGGCCAGCATTGCGGCGAATATCTCAACGGAAAGACTGGCTCGCTTTTTCACAGTGGAAGCCGACGGCAGCTTTTACCGCATCCACAAAAGCATCCGCGACATGCTGATCTTTTCTGAGCAGGACCTGATCAAAGACCCACCGTTTTCCAAACTCGATTTGATCTGTTGTCGCAATCTTATGATCTATATGGGCGTGGAACTTCAGAAGAAGCTGATTCCGTTGTTCCACTACGCGCTGAACCGGGACGGATTTCTGTTTCTGGGCAATTCGGAAAGTGTGGGTGAGTTCAGCAATCTATTTACAGTGTTTGATCGTAACTCCAAACTCTATCAATCCAAGTCTGATTTGCACAGCGCACAGCGTCTGGCCCTGGGTCGATTTCTGCCTCCTATGACGGCAATTGAGGCAGCCATTCCAAGGATCGCCGGAAGGACCAACAGCGCAGGGAAGCTGCCGCTCCGCGAGCTGACGGAACAAGCACTATTGCAGCAGTTGGCTCCAGCCAGCGTGCTGGTGAATGGCCAGGGTGACATTCTTTACCTGTACGGACGTACCGGACTTTACCTTGAACCGGTGGCCGGTGAGGTTGGAATCAGCAACGTTTTGAAGATGGCCCGCGAAGGGTTACGCCGCGACCTGACCACCGCCTTGCACAAAGCGGCGTCCACCAGAGAGATTGTAAACTGCCCTGGACTGCGCGTTAAAACCAACGGCAACTTCACTGTGGTGGATTTAACGGTCCGCCCTTTGACAACTACCATTTCTGAAGTACCGCTTTTCCTGGTCATTTTGGAGAATGGGCCAATGTTGCACGTGGAACAGTTGCAGAATGTTCTAGCGGAAGTGGACAGCACAGAGTTAGACGATCAGCGCATTGTGGCTTTGAAACGGGAATTGCAAGCCAAAGAGGAATATCTTCAAACGGCCAATGAGGAGCTGGAAACATCCAATGAAGAACTCAAATCGTCGAATGAAGAAATGCAATCCGTGAATGAAGAATTGCAATCCACTAACGAAGAACTGGAGACGTCCAAGGAAGAGTTGCAATCGTTGAACGAGGAGTTGGCTACGGTCAACGTGGAACTGCAAACCAAAGTAAGTGACCTGTCGCGGGTTAACAATGACATGAACAACCTGCTGGCAGGCACGGGCATTGGGACCATCTTTGTGGATTACCAATTGCGCATTCTGCGTTTCACTCCTGCTGTGACAGAGATCACTAACCTGATTCTGAGCGACGTGGGTCGTCCAGTGAATCACATTGTCTCCAATCTGGTTGGGTATGATCGCCTGGTGGCCGATATTCATGCGGTGCTGGATAGTCTGATGGCCAAAGAGATGGAAGTGCAAACCCGTTCTGGTGAGTGGTTCACAATGCGCATTCTGCCGTACCGCACAATAGACAACATGATTGAAGGTGCGGTGATCACGTTCGTGAATATTTCAGAAATTGTGCGCACGCGGGAAGCATTGCGAAAGGCCAATGATCTGGTTCGTTTGGCGGTAATCGTGCGCGATGCGAACGATGCCATTACCATGCAGGATTTGGAGGGTCGCATTCTGGCGTGGAATCAGGGAGCGGTGCGAATGTATGGTTGGAGCGAAGCCGCAGCACTTTCCATGAATGTCCGTGACCTAATTCCTGAAGGCTTGCGCCAGCAGGCATTGGCCATGGTAGGGCAGCTTAGCCATGCTGAAATCCTGGTGCCCTACCGGACGCAGCGCATCTGCAAGGATGGCACCGTTCTTGACGTCTCAATGATTTCGACAGCGTTGGTGAATGCCGATGGGCAGATTTATGGCATTGCGACAACAGAGCGGGCCAGCGGAAGCAAAGGCTGGCTAGACGTTGCAGTGCCGCTATGAAGAGCAACATTGACGTGAAGGACGCAGCTCAACTGCGCTTACGGGCAGAAGAGATGGCCCGTAAAAAAGCCACCCAATGGACTGAAGATCAGGTGCCACTTTCGCCTGCAGAAACCATTCGGACACTTCATGAACTGCGGGTGCACCAGATTGAGCTGGAGATTCAGAACGAGGAGCTTCGTCGGGCACAGCAGGAACTGGACGCATCCCGGGCGCGTTATTTTGACCTTTACGACCTGGCCCCAGTAGGATACTGCAGCGTCAATGAACGCGGCCTGATCGTGGAAGCAAACTTAACTGCGGCTCGCTTATTGGGCTTGGACAGAGGGGCCATGACGGGCACCCAAATCACCCGCTACATCAGCAAAGAGCATTCCGATACCTACTACTTAAACCATAGAAAGTTGTTCAAAGTTGGTGCGCCATGGGCGTGCGAACTGGTAATGGTGAAAGAAGGAGGGTCGGCGTTCTGGGCCCAATTGGAAGCCAATGCTGCACAACTCCCTGGAGGGGACACAGTCTGCCATATAGCGATCAGCGACATCAGTGGGCGCAGGCACGCTGAAGAGCAGTTGGCGGAGGAGCGTCGGAAGAAAGAAAAATTGCTTACCGACCTGTTTGAAAACGCTCCGGTTGCCTATCAGGAGCTGGACACCCAAGGCATACTGTGCCGGGTGAACGCTGCTGAGTGCGCACTGTTTGGATACGAAGCTCATGAGATTTTGGGTCGGCCGGTGTGGCACTTTGTAACCGAACAGGAGCGCACGGCCAGCCGCGAAATTTTTTTCCGAAAACTGTCTGGCCAACTGCCTCTGGTGCCCAGCCGCCGTCGTTTTTCCAGGCGCGATGGCACGGAGTTGCTGGTAGAAATCCACGACCGTCTGGTGCATAACGAAAGAGGGGAAATCATTGGCCTGCGTAGCGCTCTTTTGGATATTACGGATGCGGACCAAGCCGCCCAACTCATTCAACGTCAACTGATCCATTTAGAAGAAGCCCACAAGACGCAGGAAAAATATAGCGACAAACTGGCTCAAATGGTGGAAGCGCTGGGATTGGAAAAGGAGCGCGCTGAAGCCGCCACCCACGCCAAAAGCGAGTTTCTGGCATCGATGAGTCATGAGATTCGCACGCCTATGAACGGTGTCATCGGGATGACTGGGTTGCTGCTGGGCACAACGCTTACTGCAGAGCAAAAGAACTATGCGGAAACCGTCCGCGGTTCGGGTGAAGCACTGCTCAGCATCATCAATGATATTTTGGATTTTTCCAAAATCGAAGCGGGCAAGTTGGATTTGGAGATTGTCCCTTTCGACCTTTATAACGCCTTGGAAGATGTAGTGGAGCTGTTGGCTGTAGAGGCCCATGAGAAGAAATTGGAACTGCTGCTGCACTACGATCCCGATGCCCCTCGGGAATTTTTGGGCGATCCTGGACGCATTCGGCAAGTGGCTTTGAACCTGGCATCTAACGCCATTAAGTTCACCAATCACGGCCACGTTTTGGTGGAGGCCGATATTAAACCCATGTCTAACGGCAAGGTCAACCTGCGCATTGCCGTGCACGATACGGGCATTGGAATTCCCACAGACCGTCAGGGTCTACTGTTCCGCAAGTTCCAGCAAGTGGATTCCTCCACCACTCGCAAATATGGCGGCACAGGGCTGGGGCTGGCCATTTCCATGCAACTGGTGGAGCTGATGGGCGGGACGATTAAGCTGGCCAGCCAGGTAGGGGAAGGTTCGTCTTTTTCATTTGAAATTCCACTGCCTCCAAATCCTTCTCCTGGGGCGGTGCCTGTTCCAGAGGTGCAACTGGATGGGGTGCGGGTTCTGATTGTGGACAACCACCAGATCAGCCGTTTCATAACTCTCGGTCTGTGCTCACGCTGGGGTATGCGGGTGGAGGAAGCGGCGACGGGCGAAGCGGCGGTGCAAATGGTTTTGACCGCTGCTGCGGATGGTGACCCTTATCGCCTAATCTGTCTGGATCATAGAATGCCCGATATGGACGGAGAGGAGACCATCCGTCGATTGCGTCATGCGAGTAAGAATCTGCCCATTCTGCTGATCACTGCCACGGACGACCAGAGCGAAGTCCGTCGCATGGGTGCTGCTGGTGGCGATGCCTACCTGATCAAACCCATCCGCGAGGCTATCTTGCTGGAGGCAGTGCAGCGGGTTTTGGGCAATCGGCAAGTGGGCGTGACTGCACCTATTTGGACTCGGCGACCGACCCCGATCCTGCCAACGCCGCAATCGAAAGACGGTCCCAGCTTCCCTGGTAGACGCGTGCTTTTGGTGGAAGATAACAGTGTGAATCAGAAGGTGGGTGCGGCATTGCTGGGCAAGCTGGGGTGCCGTGTAGACGTGGCTGCAGATGGTCGGGAAGCTCTGCAAATGTCCGCATTATTGCCCTATGATTTGATCTTCATGGATTGTCAAATGCCAGAGATGGACGGGTATGAAGCCACCGGCGCTATCCGGATTAGGGAAGGTGAAGCTCGGCATACGCCCATCATTGCTTTGACTGCCGGGGCGTTGGAGGAAGACCGGGAACGGTGTCTTCAATCGGGCATGGACGGCTACTTGAGTAAACCAGTAAGGGCAGAACAATTGCGGGAGATGCTGGGCGTCTATTGGAAGTCTTGCTAGTGGACATTTGCTGGGGCAAGTAAGAACTCGCCCCACTATATTAACGCGACCCTTATTTCACTGGTTTCTTGGCCGGAGCGTCTTCCTCACCTGGCGGTGGGGCGTTGACGCTGCGACCGGCTGCTGACGGGGGTTTCCAGCCATCTTTCGATGGACCGTTCTGGAAGAAAAACGAAGTCTTACTCAGCGGATGTCCCTTGGCATAATTCGCATTTGCCTGACCAAAAATCTTGCCCGCCTTGCGCGTTTCGTCGTGAATCTTTGTGACCATGGCTTGATAGCGGTCGTCATCCTGAGGCAATCCACCGAACACGCTCAAGTCGTTATTGCCGATGATCACCACATCCACTCCATCTACGGAAGCAATATCGTGGACATTGGCCACACCGGTTGGCGATTCAATCATCACCACCACCAGCATGTTGTCGTTAAAAGTTTTGGCGTAGTCAATGCCGTTGATCCCCCAAATTGTGCGAGCTTGTCCCTGACCAGAACTGCGCCGGGCCACTGGCGGATAGCGCGACCACTTGGCACCTTCGCGAGCCCGCTCCACATCGTCAACAGTGGGGATGATTACACCTAGCGCTCCAATATCGGTGGCATGTTGAATGTGCCATTCCTGCGCATCGGGCAAACGGACCATGGGGATGGCCCCGGCGTGTGGACAGGCGGCGATCATCGCTTCCACATCTTTAAATTCCAGGGTACTGTGCTGCATTTCAAACCAGGCGTAATCGTAATGCTTGGCTGCTTCGCAGTAGGCGGCAATATCGAATTTGCTTTGGGTGAAGCTGAACACCTGCTTGCCTTCCAGCAGCTTTTGTTTGGCCGTATTATACAGCGGCGGTTTTGACTGGGCCAGGGCGGGGACGCCCAGCAGTACGACGGACAAAATCAAATTGACAGTGGACCAGAATCTAATCATTGACCTTCCTTTCCAAATTGGACCCTACTAACATATCGCAACTGCTACGAGCGCGGCGGACTGGATCCTGAGATCCAACGGTTCCATCTGCTTACTGGCGGTGATGCGTGTTGAAAAACTGAAACACGGTGGGCAGCGCAAGGCTCACAATAGTGTCGTGAGTGGCTTCAGCAACTTCCAAAAATTGTGTTTCAAAACCTTTTTCCGCTACTGCTTTGGCCATGGTGCGGGCAGTCTCAACCGTGCGTGGACTATCCTTTGAACCAACAATCACAAGCAGTGGGACGCCTTTCAGTTTCTCAAACGGAACACTGGCCGGCTGTGTGTTAAACGCGCTGAGTGCCAATCCTGCAAAGCGATCCCCGTATTTGCCACCCAGATACCAACCGCCGGTACCGCCAGCGGAATGACCGAAGAGGTAGATGCGGGCGGGGTCTGGATGGAACTCGTTCACAATAAGATCCAACGATTGCATAGCGTCTTTTTCACTCAAGTCGCCATCCCGTCGCTGGGCTGAAGTTCGCGCACCGGCGTTGTATCCAGCATTGGGTCGATAGCCCATGGTGGTGGCAACAATGTAGCCGTACTTTTCTGCCAGCTTAGCCAGCAGTCCACCGTCACGATCAAAATAAAAATTATGATCCCGTGTGGTGCCGTGCAAAACAAAGATCATGGGTAACTGCTTTTTGCCGTCCCAGTTGGTTGGGACATACACCCGGTACGGCATAATTTCACCAGCTTCGGCAAACCAATAATGACGCTCCTGATCCCCTTTGGCGCGCACCAGCGGATCTTTACCTGATTCAAGAGCTTTCAAAATCTGGTTAGATTCCCGCAGTTCCTTTCCAAAATCAAAGTACTGTGCGCCCGATTCGGGCAGACC
>JAYWBH010000199.1:0-6722 GCA_043781815.1 Bryobacterales bacterium
AGATCTCAAAACCTCAGCGCGTCGGCATTCTTCTAAAGGCTCTGGCCGAAGTTCTGTTTCAGCGGGCGGCATGAAAACCAGCCTTGAAGCGTCCTATGCTTATTCCAGGCAAATCGCTCGCGGTAGAGCGAAGAATTTCTACTACGCATTCCTGTTACTTCAAAAACCGCAGCGTAATGCGATGTGCGCGCTTTACGCTTTCATGCGCTATTGCGACGATTTAAGTGACGATGCCGCAGGCGGAACCACGCCCCAGACCATGCAAAGATGGCGTGAAGATATGACGGCGGCGCTGAAGGGCAAATTCAACGATCATCCGGTTTGGCCTGCATTTCACGATACGGTTGCGCGATATCGTATCCCTCATCAATACTTTCACGACATGCTGGACGGGGTTTCCAGTGACTTGGTGGCTCGCAAGATGGAGACTTTTGATGAACTCTATCGCTATTGCTATCAAGTGGCCTCAGTAGTGGGGCTGTGTACGATTCATGTATTTGGATTTGAAGATCCACGAGCTTTAGAGTTGGCTGAAAAATGCGGAGTGGCGTTTCAGTTGACCAACATTATTCGCGATGTGCGCGAAGATTTTGAATTGGGTCGCAGGTACATTCCTGCGGAAGATTTACAGCGGTTCGGTGCCGATGCCTCAAAGCTGGAACGAAGCGCCCCCTGGGTTGAAGTACTACGCTATGAAGGCAAACGTGCTCGGGAATATTACGAAGAATCCCGACCCTTACTGGCCATGGTGCATCCTAAAAGTCGCCGGTCTATGTGGGCATTGGTGGAGATTTACTGGCGGTTATTTCAGAAGATTGAGTCCAGTGGTTTTGATGTGTTTGAGCAGAGAATGCGATTGACCACTGGGGAGAAGTTGCGGGTACTAGGTGAGTCCTTCTTCAGGTCCGCAAGGTAACTGAAACAATCCTATATTTCGACGAGGGATATATTCGCTACGCGAGCTCGCTTCGCACGCAGTATGAACTTTTTGTCAAAAGAAACGAAAGCAGACCCGGCTGGTCTGCTGGCCAAGTGCATAGCATCTGCAAACCCGATCCCCTCAGCCACAAGGGCTAAGGCGGATGCTACATTCAGTGCATCTTCTGCTTGGATATTGTGAAATCCAAACAATTTGCGGAAAGCAATCCCGACTGAAATCTCGTCGAATCCGTAAACACTAGTCAACACCCAACAGACTTCGAGAATGACAGTCTTTGAAATCCAAATATCCTTTTCGGCAAAAATAGACTTTGCTGCAGCAGCTTGCTCCGGGTCATCCCTAGTCATAAATCGTACAACAATGTTAGTATCGACCGCTGTCATGACGTCGAGTAACCTCACGTTTAATTGCAAGTTCCATCTGTGCCAGTGTTTTTGGTTTGCCCGAATAACTCAAACATCCAAACACTTGATCGAGGGATGTTTCAGGAAATGGTTTGACAGGACGTAACAGAATCCCTTCTTTGATTTCTTCCACACTAAATTCCATACCTGGGGTAAAGGCATGGGTTGCGCGAATATTCTTAGGCAAAACAATTTGGCCCTTGGTTGAAAGACGAGTGATTTCCATTGGTAAGACTCCAGTAAGATGATAACAAACCTAGCCATATGCAAGAGATTCAGAACTTCACCAGTGTCCGGTTAATACTCGCCAGATTCGGCTTCCCGCACAAACCCATGGCCAGCGCCAGTTCCGTCCGCATCAATTCCAGAACTCGTACGGCCCCGGCTTCCCCATAAGCTCCCAGACCCCAAAGCACGGGACGCCCCACCAGCACTGCTTTCGCACCAATTGCCAACGCCTTTAATACATCGGTGCCACGTCGGAATCCGCTATCCACCAGCACAGGCACGTTGCCTGCCGCCCCCACAATCTCAGGCAGAACTTCAATGGTTGCCGGGGCGTATTCCAAATAACGGCCGCCGTGGTTGGAACACACAATTCCATCGGCCCCATGTTGACGTGCCAACTCCGCGTCTTCCGCTGTGAGAATCCCTTTGATCAGCACCGGAACGTTGCAACGTTTCTTGAGGTCGTCAAAAAAACGCCAGTCCAACCGGTTCATCAATGCTGGACTCAACCCATAGGGTGGCGGCTTCACTGGCTCCTCATCGTCTGGACGTTGCCGACGCTTTGCAGTCCGTGCGCCTAGCCCCGAAGGAACTGCTACTCGAATGCGGTCGCGCGACAAGCGTTCCCGATGCGACCCATACGGGCCATCCACTGTTAGCACAATCGCCTTGAAACCAGCCCCCATGGCCCGATACGTGCGTTCGTAGGTTCCTTCCAAATCTGGTCCCGGGTACAGTTGATACCACTTAGGAAAGGACGAAGCGGCTGCTACTTTTTCTAATTGTTGACTGGCATTCGTGCTCAGGGCCATCACGGTTTGCACTTTGGCCGCAGCCCTGGCCGTCGCAAATTCCCCTTCGGGAGTGGCCAGGCCGTGCCCAGCAGTTGGTGCAATCAGAATAGGGCAGGACAGTTTTGATCCAAATAAATCCAGGGAAAGATCCATCCCGCTGGTATCCACCATCATCCGCGGACGGAACGTGATCTTATCGAACGCTTCCCGGTTATGACGGACGGACCATTCGTTGTCTACTCCTCCAGCAATGAAATCGTAATTCTGCTGAGGCAGGCGAGCCTTGCAAACTGGCTCAAATTCAAATACGTTCACCAACTCTTCCAGTGACGGCATACGCTCCCCGGTGTAGGGCAGATCACGTTGCGCACGGGCAAGTGGAGAAGCTGCAAGGTAGGCAGCAAAGGCTTGGATATATTGGCGACGGGTGAATGGCATGGCTATCTGGGGTCGTGACAAGTTTGACAATCGTTGGATGCGTTCTTCACGCGGTGGCAATCCATACAGGCTTGCATGGAGATATCTTTTTCCCGATGCAGCGTATCCCGTTCGGCCACGGGGCCATGACAGGTAGCACACGTCACGCCTTCCACCGCATTGTGTTTGACGTGGTTGAAACTTACCCAATCGGGGATTCGATAGACCGGAGCCCAGGGGATGCGTTTTTGTTGCGTGTGAAAGGCCGCCACCTTTTGTATAGCGACGCTGTCCTTTTTAATTGTTGAGTGGCAACCCATACACACTTCTGTTTTTGGCAATCGGGCGAAGTCACCAGGTGGGGGCATAGTGTGACAGGTGACACAGGCCACACTCTTTGCAGCGTGTAATTTATGGCTGAACGGAATGGGTTGTTCAGGTGCGGGACGCGGAAATTTTGGCTCAGGAAGTTGTCCGAATAAAACGGAAGCTGCAAACAAGGAAGCCAGAAAACGCATGGCCGCTATCGTATCACCGCTGGGGGTGGCTATGGACAACCGCTTGGCCTGAATGTTAGCCTCACATTCGAGGTTCTAAATATGAAAAAGCTTCTTTTGCTCTCGCTGGTTTCACTTACCGCATTCGCCCAAAACGGTACAACCCATCATCAGGTTGGAGACATGGCCCCAGACTTTGAGTTGAAAGGTTCCGACGGAAAGACTTACAAATTGTCTACGTTCGCCGGAAAAAATCCCGTGGTCCTGGCCTTCTTCCCTGCCGCTTTCACTGGTGGTTGCACAAAAGAGATGACCGCTTATCAGGCGAGCATCGCTAAATTTACAGGGATGGATGTGAAAGTATTCGGCATCTCCACGGACAGTGGACCAACGCTGGCTCATTGGGCGAAAGAGTTGGGCGCAGAGTTCCCAATGTTGAGCGATATGATGCGTGGAACTTCCATGGCGTATGGGGTTTTAAATCCTAAAGCAGGTGTGGCCAACCGAACTACATTCGTGGTCGGCGCTGATGGCAAGATCGTTGAGATCCTGGAAGGAGCCAAGGCTGTGGACATCTCAGGATCAGAAGGCGCATGCGCTCGGATCACCAAGAAGTAAGCACCACTACTGAGCCGACGCCAAAACTTCTTTAGGTCCCGGCTTGCCCCGTTGTCCGAAGCGCACTGTGCCATCTTTACCGATTAAATAAACGGTGCGCTTCACAATCAAACCATTGGTGTGATAGAGTTCGCACACCTTTTGTTTATCATCTACCAGCAGTGGAAATGGGAAATTGTACTTCTTCTTAAACTCCTGGTGCGATGTCGCTTTCTGTCCGTTGATACCGAACACCACAACATCTTTGCCTTGAAAGGCCTTCCAGTTGTCGCGGATTTCGCACAACTGTTTAGTGCATACAGCGGTATCATCGCCAGGGTAAAAAACCAACACCACATTCTTCCCGCGTAACTTGGAAAGCGTGACGCTTTGTCCGTCCTGGTCAACGGTTGTAAAGTCAGGTGCTGCGGTTCCTACCGCAAGTGGGTCGGAGAAAAGCCATCCAAACATAATAAGTAACAGTCCCATACTATAAGAATAGATGAAGCAAATTGCGTTAGAGGCTCTAGATTTTGCATTAGGACGGGAAGTTGAGTATGCCGACGTCCGCGTCGTTGAATCGAAGGACCGCACGGTTTCGACTCGCAACGGTCGCGTATCGCAAGTAGCCGCTATTGAATCCATGGGCATTGGGATTCGTGTCCTTATCAATGGCAGTTGGGGGTTCGCTGCTACAGACCGACTGAATCGCGAAGGTCTTGCCGCCGCCGCACACCTTGCCAAAGAAATTGCTGTAGCCAGTGGCTTAGTTCGGAAAGAAAAAGCTGTGCTGGCCCCCGAAAATCAATACGTGGAAACATGGATTGCGCCCTGCCTAGCCGACCCGTTTCTAACATCCGTGGAATCGAACATTCAATTGTTACTGGCCATTGACAGCGAATTGAGGCGCAACGCCGGTGTCACGTTGGCTGAAGGATCGTTGGTGTTTGATAGAACTCGGCAAGTGTTCGCTTCTTCGATTGGAAGTCTAATTGACCAGACCAAAACTTCCACAGGCGCGGGGTACGCCGCTTACAGCTTTGCCAATGATGAAATTCAGAAACGATCATTCCCCAATTCCTTTGGTGGTCAGTATCAGCTTAAGGGTTACGAAATGATCGAAGAATTAGACCTTTTGAAGCAAGCTCCCAGAATTGCCGAAGAAGCGGTGGCGCTGCATAAAGCTGACCAGTGCCCCTCTGGTGAGTTTTCTCTCATCCTTGATTCCAGCCAGTTGGGCTTGCAGATTCACGAATCCGTTGGCCATCCTATTGAGCTGGATCGCGTGCTGGGTTCTGAGGCAAATTATGCTGGAATGAGTTTTCTCACTCTGGATAAACTGCGCGCTCTTCGCTATGGTTCGGACATTGTGAACGTAGTGTGCGACGCGACTCTGGCCCATGGTCCCGGATTGGGAACCTTCGCTTATGACGATGAAGGTGTTCCTGCGCAATCCACGCCCATCATCAGCAACGGCTTGTTCACAGGCTACATGACATCGCGCGAAACCGCAGCTATTGTTGGCGATGCACGATCTAACGGGACCATGCGCGCTAAAAGTTGGGATCGGCTCCCGTTGATCCGCATGACCAATGTCAGCCTGCTTCCAGGGGCGCAGAGTTTGGAAGAAGTGTTCGACGTCCCGCATGGTATTTACATGGAGACCAACAAGAGTTGGTCCATTGATGACAAGCGTTACAACTTTCAATTCGGTTGCGAGATTGCTTGGGAGATCAAGAACGGCAAACGCGTGCGGATGCTGAAAAATCCTACGTATAGCGGTATCTCTACTCAGTTTTGGAACGCCTGCGAAGCGATTGCGAACCGGCAGCATTGGACGTTATGGGGCGTTCCCAATTGTGGCAAAGGGCAACCAGAACAGGTGATGGGTACAGGACACGGGGCAAGTCCATCGCGCTTCGGCGGCATCAAAGTGGGCAGTGGTTACCAGGCATGATGGATCCGAAACAGTGTTTGGCAATTGCGCAAGCGGAAGCCCTGTCGATGGGTGTGCGCGATGTAGAAATAATTTTATCGGACACGACATCGTCGTTGACGCGCTTCGCCAACAATGCCATTCATCAGAATGTGACGGCGCAAGCAGGACACTGTTCAGTTCGCGTTGTTCTTAATCAAAAAACAGCGCGAGCGTCTACGAATCGGTTCACAGAGCAATCCATTCGCGAAGTTACGGCGCAAGCAGTGGCGTTGGCAAGATCAAGTGAAGCCGATGAGATGTTGCCCGCAATGAATGAACCGTCGAATGTGGAATCACAGCCACGATGGGCTGCAACAACGGCTTCCAGTTCGCCAACCTCCCGTGCACAAGCTGTTCGGGGGGCCATTGAGTTGGTGGAAGGTGCCGGGCAATCTGCTGCTGGAATTCTTTCCACGGATTTGTCGCATGAGTATCTATTGAACTCAAACGGCGTGCTGCTTGAGCATGCGGAAACCATGTCGCGATTTTCTATCACGGCCACTGCCGCCGATAGCTCCGGCTGGGCTAAGGCGTCAGCCGTGGATCTGCGAGATCTGGATACGGCGAGTCTGGCAAAGCAGGCTTTGGAAAAAGCTCGGGCATCGGCTGCGCCCAAAGAAATCCCGCCCGGTGCCTACACGGTGATTCTGGAACCGGCCGCTGTGCTCGACCTAGTGGGGCAAATCTTTGGGGATTTTTCAGCCGCAGCAATTGCCGAAGGTCGCAGCTTTCTAAGCGGGCGTCTTGGAACTAAATTGTTCGGGAACAACATCACCATCACCGATGACTGTTTCCATCCACTGCAAGCAGGCGCGCAATTTGATGGGGAAGGTGTGGCAAGGCAAAAGCTGGTGCTGGTGGACGGCG
>JAYWBH010000200.1:0-6720 GCA_043781815.1 Bryobacterales bacterium
GATAGCTACTGACGAAGGTTTGCAGGAGAGCCGGATGCGGGAAATCTGCACGTCCGGTTCGACGAGGGGAGGGGCACTTTGGTCCCCTCCTACTCTACCGTCCATCAATCTGGGACGCTGATGGACGCTGATAACACCAATTTAAGCCAGGGAGCCACAGGTTCTCCCAACGAAGGTTGGAGATTCTACAGGGATGCGGGAAAACTAAGTGGCATTGGGCGGTTTCGCCTGCCATCTTCTTAAACCCTTACCTGAATGCGGGACGGCGGCGTACCGGAAACCCTTTGCAGAACCACTATTTCTCTCGCCCAGTGTCGGCTGAGAACCTGGGTGGTGGTGAAGAATGGAAACGCCGATTGGAAATGATAGAAGACGTGGCTGATATGCAGCGTTTAAGACGCACACCATATGCCGGATCTCCACTGGTCCCCGCATGACCGAGCGAACCAGAGAGCTTCCGCCGGAAATTATCACTATAGTAAAAGAGACTTCTATGGATCGGTAATGAGTTCACCACGATCAGCAGCGCGAAACAGTCTGCTTCCGTTAACGCTCGGGACTACTTCGTTCGCCGTATGTTTTGCGGCTTGGGGCTTGATTGCTGCATTCGCTCCGCACTTTCGCGATACTTTTCACCTCTCTGCTACGCAAGCTGCGCTGATGGTTGCCGTGCCAGTATTGCTTGGATCACTCGCTCGACTTCCTGTTGGCATGCTGGCGGACCGGTTTGGCGGGCGATTGGTTTTTTCGTTACTCATGCTGTTGTGCGCAGTGCCTGCCTTCCTGACTCCGATGGCGGAGACGTATCCGCAGTTGCTAGTCAGCGGCTTCTTTCTTGGATTGGCGGGCTCTTCTTTCGCCGTCGGTGTCGGATTTATCTCGCGCTGGTTTAGCGCAGAAAAGCAAGGCAGCGCGCTGGGTGTTTACGGATTAGGGAACATCGGTCAATCCGCCGCCGTCTTCCTCGGACCGCTGCTCGCAGTCTCCCTCGGCTGGCAAAATGTTTTCCGAGGTGTGGCCGCGATGCTGGCCATATGGGCAATCGTATTTTGGCTGTTCGCGCGAAACGCCCCGGTGATGGTCCGTCCAAAATCAATCGGCGAGATGGTTCGATTGCTTGCACGCGAACGTCTCTCATGGGCACTCTCCGCATTCTATTTCCTGACGTTCGGCGGTTTCGTCGCCTTCTCAATTTACCTGCCAAGCCTCTTAAGCGATCAGTTCCACCTCCAACCCGCCGACGCGGGGTTTCGAACGGCGGGATTCGTGGTTGTGGCCACTCTAATGCGACCGGTCGGCGGATGGCTTGCGGACCGAATTGGCGGCGCGCGCGTGCTATCCGCAGTCTTCTCGATCGTTGTGCCCTTTGCTCTGTTGCTTGCGTGGCCTTCTATGCTGCCTTTTACGATTGGCGCTTTGGGCTGCGCGGCCATGATGGGATTGGGCAATGGTGCGGTTTTCAAGCTGGTACCGCAATATTTTCCCGGCGAGACAGGGACCGTAACCGGGCTTGTGGGAGCGATGGGCGGCCTCGGAGGTTTTTTCCCGCCTCTTCTCCTCGGCATTTTTCGTGACCGGATGGGCGCGGTCTGGCCGGCATTCGTGCTGCTGGCGCTGGTTTCGCTAGTGATGTGGCGCATCAACGCGCGGGTGTTTATCCCACGTCAGGATGCGCTGGACCTTTCCCTTCCCGCGCATCTCATCCGCACGGCGGATCGTGTCCACTCCGCCGCCTGGGCAACGCTATTCACACTTCTGCTGGTTGCTGCCATCGTTGTAGGATCGCGCAATCTGGAGAACTTCGATCCCGCACTTGTGATTTACACGTTCGCGATCATCTTTGCAACCTGGGGAGTTGTGTATCACTACAATGTGTGGCTCGACAAACCGCCAACGCGCATGTACTGGCGGAGAGGGTGGGAGCTGTTCCGCAGCCGGGGAATGATTCGGACGACCCTCACGCTGCTAAGACTGGCCGGCCGGAATCTTGTTGCGCAAACGTTTATCGCGAAACGATCACGCCTCCGCTGGTGGATGCACCAATGCCTCTTCTGGGGCTGCATTCTCGCGGCGGCAATCACCTTTCCACTTGTCTTTGGATGGATCGCCTTCAAATCTCTACCGAACGACCAATCGACGTATGTGACCTACCTGTTCGGATTTCCTGTGGGCACCTTTCCAATTAATTCCGTGGTGGCTTCATTGCTCTTTCATGGCCTGGACATCTCGGCCGTGCTGGTGATCGTCGGCGTCTTCCTTTCGCTTTGGAGAAGGCTCCGCGACAAGGGTGCGCAAACGCTGCAGAGCTTTGCGATGGATTTCTTTCCGGTCATCCTGTTGTTCGCGATTTCCGTAACAGGTATCGCGCTCACGGTTTCACAGGAGTGGCTAAGGGGAACGGCATACAGTTTCCTCGCCATCATTCACGCGATCACAGTTATTGCAGCATTACTCTTCCTGCCCTTCGGAAAATTCTTCCACATCTTTCAACGGCCGGCACAGTTAGGTGTAAAACTCTATCAGATCGCCGGCGCAGAAGGGCCGGGCGCGATTTGTCCAAAGTGTAAGGAGCGATTTGCTTCCGCGATGCACGTCCGTGATCTCAGGGCGGTTCTGCCTCAGCTCGGCTTCGACTACACTATCCCGGAGACTGGTTTCACGTGGCAGGATCTTTGCCCCCCATGCAAGCGCAAGATGCTCTCGCTTTCGCAACTCAAATTGAGATCCTCCGCGCAAGAGGCTGCCAATGGCTAAATCGGCTGGAACGCTGGAACAGCTTCGCGACCTCTATGGACCGCATCTCAACTACACTCCGGATGGCGGCTGGAGCAAGGAAGCAAGGACTACCCCCGACCGGCTGGTAAAGACACACTGTTGTTTCTGCGGACAACAGTGCGGTATCCAGCTAAAAGTACGCGGAAATCAACTCATCGGCTTCGAGCCATGGGAGGACTTTCCGTTCAATCGCGGGATGTTGTGCCCGAAGGGCGTCAAACGCTATTTGCAATCCAATCATCAGGACCGGCTGCTCGATCCTCTGCTCCGCACCGACAGCGGTTTCGTTAAGGCGAGCTGGGATGATGCGATGGCGCTCACCGCGCGCCGCCTAAGAGAGGTGCAGGACCGGTATGGGAAGGATGCGGTGGCAGTATATGGGGGCGCGTCCCTTACGACGGAGAAGTCGTACCTGCTGGGAAAATTCGCTCGTGTGGCGCTTGGAACGAGACACATCGACTACAACGGACGCCTGTGCATGGTTTCAGCCGGAGCCGCCTACAAGCTGGCATTCGACGTTGATCGCAGCCCGATTCCATGGTCTGAAATCCCCAAGGCTCAGGTGATATTCGCGATTGGTGCGAATGTAGGTGAATGCGCGCCAATCACCACGGACTACATCTGGCGCTGCCGCGACAATGGCGGCAAGTTGATCGTCGCCGATCCGAGAATGACGCCAATCTCACGCAATGCAGATCTTTTCCTACCCTTGCGGCCCGGTACCGATCTCGCATTGCTCAACGGAATGCTCCACATCGTGCTGCGGGATAACCTGCAGGATGACGATTTTATCGAGCAGCACACCAGCGGATTCGAGGCTGTAAAAGCATCCGTAGCGCGATTCGACCCGCGGACAACGGCGGAGATGACCGGCGTTCCACCCGAAGCGATCGAGAAAGCCGCGCACATGTTTGCCAAGGCTGACCGTGCGATCGCGATGCACGCGCGCGGACTGGAACATCAGTCCAAGGGCGTGGAGAATTGCTCGGCGCTGATCAATCTGACACTGGCCACCGGTCATCTGGGACGCGAAGGGTGCGGATGCACCATGATTACAGGCCAGGGCAACGGCCAGGGTGGCCGTGAGCACGGTCAGAAATGCGATCAGTTGCCGGGTCAACGTTCTTTACTCGATCCGAAGGCTCGCGAACACGTGGCTGGCGTTTGGGGGATCTCGCCCGACGAACTACCGCAACCAGGCTACTCCGCTCAAGAGATCATGAACGCGATTCACTCGGGAGAGATCAAAGCGCTGTTCTCGATCTGCTTTAATCCAGCGGTTTCTCTTCCGAATGCGGAATTCACACGGGAAGCGTTGGAGAAGCTCGAATTCTTCGCGGTCTGCGATTTCTTCTTGTCCGAAACGGCGCGATACGCCGATGTGGTTCTCGCCGGTAGCCTTCAGGAGGAAGAGGAAGGCGTTACGTGCAGCGCAGAAGGCCGTGTCATTCATATTCAACGCGCTGTTGACCCACCCGCGAATGCCCGGCGCGATTCGGAAATCATCTGTGATTTGGCGCGACGCCTCGGTAAGGGTAAATTCTTCCCGTTTGAGACGCCTCGCGAAATCTTTGACGAACTGCGCGAAGCCTCTCGCGGGGGGCACGCCGATTACTACGGCATCACTTACGAGAAAATTGACGCACAGATGGGTGTGTTTTGGCCTTGCCCCAGCCTGGATCATCCCGGTACGCCGCATTTGATGCAGGGCGGCGTGTCGTTCTTTCCCGACGGGAAATGCCGGTTCCAATTGGCGGAGTGGCGCGAGAGCGGCGATCCCGTTGATGAAAGCTTTCCGATCTACCTAACCACAGGCCGCGTGGTCAGTCAATACCTTTCGGGCACGCAGACCCGGCGCATCGGCGGACTGGTTGACATCTATCCTGAGCCACGCGTCGAGATCCACCCGAGAATGGCTGAGCAGCACGGCATAGTTGAGAAAGACTGGGTTACTGTGACCACACGCCGGTCGGCGATTACTCTACGGGCAAGCGTTGTGCGAACGATCCGGCCGGACACGGTCTTTATTCCTTATCATTGGCCCGACAACAAGAGCGCCAACATGCTGACGCATCGAACGCTTGATCCCCGCAGCAAGATACCCGAGTTCAAGGTCTCTGCATGTACGATTCGCAGGGCCGAAGGGCCGCCGTCCTGGGCCACGGCGGAAGACCTCGTGAAGATTAGCCCGACAGGAGCTGTGAAGTAAATGTACGGCTACGAATTCTATGTGGATCCGTCGCGCTGCATTGGCTGCCAAGCTTGTGTGAAAGCCTGTGAAGAGTGCGACACTCATCGCGGGCACTCAATGATTAACTTCGATTTCGTTGATCGGGCAGAGACCATTGCAACCGCCGCCTACGTGTGCTGGCATTGCGACGACCCTACCTGCGCGCAGGTCTGTCCCGCCGACGCGATCAAGGTAGGCGAGGACGGCGTGGTGATGTCGGCGCTGAAACCACGCTGTATCGCTTGCGAAAACTGCGTGCTGGCCTGCCCGTTCGGAATTCCCAAGATCATTCCGGAATACGAACTCATGATGAAATGCGACATGTGCTATGACCGGACATCGGTCGGCAAGCGCCCTATGTGCGCGACGGTTTGCCCCAGTCAAGCGCTCGCTTACCTGCGGCCGGAGGAAATCGCCGCCCGGCGCGAAAAGCCCTCCAATGTTTTTCACTTCGGGAATCAGACGATCACGACACAGGTTTACATGATGACCCCGCCGGGAACCGAGTCCGTGACGCTCGACATCACTGAGTTTATGTGGGAGACAGCCAATGACTGACAGGGTAAAGGAGCAAGAACCGCTCTGGCGAGAAGAGTTTTCTATCTCCAAGGCCGACGAGCGCTACGTCAACCGAAGGCAGCTTGCCAAGTTCCTTACTTTGGGAAGCCTCGGGATGTTTGCGGGAAATTCCTGGATTCTCGTAAGAAGCTGGTTGCGGAAGGCACAGGTTTACCAACGCAGCGCGGTCGCAAAAGTCGGCGAGATCCCCGTCGGAGGCGTGAAGTTGTTCCAGTATCCGAGGCCGGGCGAACAATGCATCCTGATCCGGACTGCGGAAGACGCCTATGTCGCGTACAGTCAAAAATGCACTCACCTCTCGTGCGCCGTCTTGTACTCGAGGGTGCGTGATCGGTTGGAGTGCCCTTGTCATCAGGGTTATTTTTCCGTGAAGGACGGATCGGTCTTGCAGGGGCCGCCCACCCGTCCCTTGCCGCGGGTCATTCTCGAGCGCAATGGTGAGGAGTTAATCGCGATCAAAATGGAACCCGAGGTTTGAACGTGGGCCAGTATTCCAGCTCGCGAAAGATTCCCCAGCAGCGCCGCAGCCTGACCGCGATTGACGCCATCACCGCCCTGATTGTCATCCTGTTGGTGGTTCAAATCTGGCTGCTCTCAGCTACGTTGGATGCGGTTCTCGCAGGGCACAGAGAGACAGCTCTGCCGGGCGCGATTGTATCCGGCGTGCTATGTTCAGCGTGCTTCGCGATGTATCGATTTGTCCGGCGAGTGGACCGTGACTCGCGCCCAGACCGCTAGTATGGCTGGAGAGAAATCGCAGAGGTGTCAAATTGATTGCGGATCATATTGTCTCCGGCGCGTCCTCTGCGGATATCTTAGATCATCCCGCATGCGAAGGTTCCGACATCCCGTTCATTGGCTATCGCCCACGCTCGCAGCTCCAGAACGGATCATGGTCAAGACCATTTTGAATCTGCTTAGCGCCTTCAGAGCGTGAGGTTGATTTGCAGGGCCTGCGGACTAGAGGATAATAGGATCGACCTCAAATGGTGGGCAATACTTTAGCGGATTCGATGGCGATCACAGCCTCACGCAGAACGTTCGAGTTGACACGGCGTCGGGCGATCACGACGGAAGACATGGGATATATGCTGAACCTCGCCATGCCCCCACACAACGCGAGAGAAGTCGTCGTG
>JAYWBH010000201.1:0-6713 GCA_043781815.1 Bryobacterales bacterium
ATCCTGATGCGCTCGATTGGCCGCTAATCTTGACGCATGTAAAAGAATTATCAGAGGGTCGTCCTGTGGAGGAGCCCGTATACCTGTTCGACAAGCACACCAGGGCCAGCTATTCGAAGTATGTGGAACCGCACAACTTTGTAATTTTAGAAGGCCTGTTTACGTTGCATGACCCACAAATACGCCATCTCTTAAAAGCCAGCATCTTTGTCAGTACTCCAGTATGAAACTACGGTTCGACCCATGGCGGAAGCCTACATTTTACCCACACGCGAACATGCACAACTGGTCATTGCAGGGGATCAGCCTTTGGACGACGCCTTGGCTATTGTTCGAGCATTCCTGGGGTTTGAAGCCCGGATTGCAGCGTCAGCGTGAAAGCTTAAACGGCACCTTGCGTTCGCGGTTTACTTGATCGGTAATTTCACGATCCACCAAATCCAACGACGCACGGTTATGAGAATGCTTTGGCGTAATGTAGTGCAGCGTGGAATCCTCAACCCAATAAGCGACTGCGGAATAAACACTGCCATCTTTCATGGCCAAAAGGTAAACCACAGGCTTGGCTTCCCCGCCCTGTTCGGCAACTTCTTCCGGTGCTTGGGGCTGCCTTTGCTGGCCGAGAGGTGCTGGTAAGGATTCGGCTGAATACTCACGAAGTACCGGCCTGGGAGCCGTCTCCGGCATGTAATTGTTATTGATGATGATGGATGGAGGCGATTGCGTTACGATCTGTTGCGGCGGTGGTGCCTGCATGGGCTCGGATATATAAACCGGATAGGCGTATGGGACAAGAACAGCACCGCTTCGATTACCCACTCCAGTGTAGCCAGGGATGGGTCTGCCGCTAACCGTTGCACCAAGCCGCGTCGCGTGACTTGTACCGACCGGAGCGATAGTGGACCGGGCAGGATTCACTCCGCCTGGATTCAGAATGTTTCCATAGGTATAGGTTGGCCTCTGGCCAAACGCGGTACCGACAATCAAGAGTAGGGGAAACAGATTACGAACTCGCATCACGGTTTGCCTCTACCTAGAAGCTTACTCCTACGGATGAAGGGAAACAAGTGGGATAGGCAGGGATGGCTGCAAGATTCGTAAATTCTTGGGTATGTGGAGGGGTTGGCGTCCCACTTTTCAAGTTAAAAAGATGGGATCAGCTAGGCCGCAGTTACCACTCGCGAGACCGAGACTTTGACCCGATAGCCTAGAGCGGCTAGCAGTCGAATCAGCAGATCAGTGGAGACGTTATCCAGATTGCCGTTCAAGATGGAGGTGACTCTGGTTCGGGAAGAACCACCCTTTTGTGCGACCTCTGCGTGGGTCAGCGCTTCGTGACTCACGATCTGCCTGAGTCGTTTTAAGAGTGCGTGCTGCACTTGCCATTCCTGCGCTTCGACGCCGCTGAGTCCAAGCGTTCTGGCCAAGGCATCCGGGGTATTGGCGGTGACCGTTTTAGTCTTCATCATTTAGCTCCTTCCATTGCATCCTGCAGCTCTTTCAATCGCTTCTTAGCTAGTTGAATTTCCGAGGGTGGGGTTTGCTGCGTTTTCTTTATAAAGGCATGAGGCACCAGAATTCCCTTTGCGCTCGCCGTGAAATAGAAAGTTCTAAACTGGCCATCTTCACCGCTGAGCCTCAGTTCAGAAACACCAGACCCAACCGACGGCATCGGCCTTGACAGTGGCATTCCCGGCTGCTCACCCACCTGAAGCAAGAACAATGCCTTGCCTAACCGGTCGCGAATCTCACGGGGGAAGGCCCGAATGGCGTCCCGAGCTTTTGGATGAAATACAACTGGCCGCACGCTTTCGAGTGTATCAAAACTGGGACATCCTCAGAGTATCTTTCATACCTTACAAAGTACAAGAGCTGGGACTGGCCCCCGGATCTGTTCCAGCAGAATTGCCAATGCCAGGATGCGATCTTCCTCCCATGGTCGGCCGACGATTTGGATTCCAATGGGCATTCCCTGTTCAGAAAATCCATAGGGAATAGTCACTGCGGGAAATCCGAAGAGGTTGAAGGGGGTCATGCACATGGTGGATTCGAACAAGCCAATTTTTTGGCCATTAATAATCCAGGAACGCTCTCTGGGCTGAAACGCAGTTACCGACATTACTGGTGAAATCAACAATGGAGTTTCCCCGCATCTGGGCCAACAGGGAGGCGCGCATGGTATCCCGTTGGCCTAGTTTTTCCACCACCTGCGACGCTGTGTATTGGCGCGGATGTTCGTTCCAGAATTCCATCAAAGTCCAGTGCGGCGTTTCCTTGCTGCCCTCGTAGAGTTTGCGCACAAACGGTTCAGAAAGTTTGGTGAAGAAGAAATCCCAAAGGTGCGGGGCCCTCTCCATTCCGATTGGCGAAAAATCACGGATCGACATTCCCGCAGACGCCAAATCCTGCCCTGCCTTGCGCACTAACGTTTGAATGGCAGGCAGAACTGGAACATCGTAAAACTGTTCCCAAATGCCGATATGAATGCCGCTTAAATCTCCGGGGCCGATGGGGACTGGAGCGGAGAACGGATCCTGATCATCGTGCCCGGCCAGGACATCAAACAAGACTTTAAGATCCTGAGCGTCACGAGCCATGGGCCCCACCACGCCCAACATTCCGCCCGGATGCAGGCATTCGGGCACATGTCCTACGGCGGGAATTCTGCCTGGGGTGGGCTTTAAGCCGGCGATCCCGCAAAAGTGAGCAGGGGCTCGAACGCTGCCACCGCCGTCGGAACCCACGCCTCCAGCGGAACAAAATGAGGCGATGGCCGCTGCTTCTCCACCACTGGAACCACCGGCGGACAATGCAAGATTCCAGGGATTTGCAGTACGCCCTGTAATGAAGTTATCGGCCTCATAGTTCATGAGCATTTCAGGGCAATTCGTTTTCCCCAGAAACACAGCCCCGGCAGCACGCAAACGACTGGCAACCACGGAATCGGTTTCGGCGATGTGGCCCAACCGAAGCTTACTTCCAACTAAAGTAGGTTGCCCTGCAATGTGAAGACTATCTTTTATGGTGAGCGGAATACCGGCCAGTGGACCGTTGCTGAGGCCTCCATTATCCATCGCTCTGGCAGCCGCAAGCGCCTGTTCGGGCATCAAGTGAACGAAGGCCCGAAGCTTGGAATCCAGCTTGTTTATTTGCTTAAAATGAGATTCTGTTAATTCTACAGCAGAGACCTGCTTTGATCGTAAAGCGTTTCTCATTGCAACAAGTGAAAGGCGATGGGGCATGAATCCATAATAGTATCGAAAACATTCAGACATGGAAATGGTTGAAACGTAAGGTATTAAGGAGTAGTCTTATTACTGTGATAACAGGTAAAACGAATATGATGCGTCTCTCCTTGACACTGACTCTTTTCTTGCTTGCAACTGCTTCCCTTTTCGCCCAGACGAATCCGGTGATTGGCGGCCCCAGCACCGGCTTTGGAACGGTGGCGGTAAACACCACCTTGCTGACCCCCACTGTCACCGGAGGCACTCCCGGCTACACCTGGACGGTGATTGGAACACCACTTCCGGCGGGGTTGCAGATTCTGGCAACAGACGGTCGAATTTACGGCGCGGCAAACTCCGGGACAAACTCTTCGGGAGTTGTGGTTCGGCTGCAAGTTACCGATTCGCAAAATCGTACGGCCACGCGTGATGTGACGTTGATCATTCGTAATACCTTCAACTTTGGCCCATTGAACGGATTGCCCTCAGCGGGCGCCGGCACGGCTTATAACCAATGCTTGACGGCAGAGGGAGGGTCGTCGGATATCGCCTCTGTGTCTTACTTTGTCCTCACTGGCAGTCTGCCCGATGGGATATTCTTAGCGCTGAACACTTGTGGTTTAGGCAACAACTCTGCGTCGTTACGAGGCAGTCCCACCCGTGGTGGAAGCTTCCCCTTCACTATCCGGGCGACGGATTCCGAAGGCCGTATAGTGGACAGATCCCTTTCCATTACCGTTGGCGCAACACCAACGCTGATTGCTTCGCCAACCGCATCCTACGATTTTTTCTGCACCGTCGGTTTGAATTGCGATACTCCACAACAGGCCATTGTGACTATTCAAAGTTCTCCGGCTAATGGGGTAACCCCGATCACGGTAACGAGCCTGACACAGCAACCTTCCTGGTTAGCTTTCTCTTGCTGCGATGCCGTTTCAACACCTACAAGATTGACCATCACCGTGAATCCCAATCCCGGTTCAACCACCAGTCCGGGAATCTATACAACTACGTTGCAGGTTGCAGGTCCGGCGGGAGTAAGTCCCATCAGCATCACCATCAAGCTCACAGCAGGAGTTCAGAATGGGGTTTTGTCTACTCCGACAGAGCTGGTATTTAACTATACGACTGGCAATAGCGCCCCTTCCCCGCAATCGATTGATTTGAGAAATAACGGTGGTGCAGACGCAAATTACAGACTTTTTGCGAACACTCAGTCCGGGGGAAATTGGATTGTTTTGAACAGTGCCTCTGTCTCTACGCCAGGGTCATTTACAACCCAAGTGAACCCTGTCGGTCTGACACTGGGCACTTACAGAGGCAGCATTGTGGTGACAAATTTAGCCAATGCAACGGTTCTCACCATTCCAGTGACTTTGAACATAGTTGCTACCAATCAGCTTGTGCTGAGCACGCAATCCCTTAACTTCAGTTTTGTGAATGGTTCCGGATCGCCTGCACCGGTGCAACAGGTTTCGGTAACCTCGGCGGGTGCACCGCTGGCACTATCGGTGCAATTTACTACGCTTTCAGGTGGAAACTGGCTTAACGCAAGTCCTCAATTCACGAATACGCCTGCAAACTTGGCGGTATCGCTGACCAACACCATTCCGGGGCCGGGTACCTACACTGGCTCCATAACTGTGGGTGGTGCTGGGGTGCAATCGCAAACAATTCTTGTCAGCCTGACGGTTACCGGTTCACCCAGCCTGGCGGTATCGCCTACTTCGTTAAACTTCAACCAGACCATTGGTGGAGGCGCACTGCCATCGCAAACGCTCAGTTTAACGAGTGGTTCGCTGAACTACACGTTTACGGCATCCACCATCACCACCGATGGCGGAAATTGGCTTTCTGTAGGACAAACTGCGGGATACACTCCAGTTAACATTCAGGTGTCCGCAAATACTGCTGGCCTTGCTGTGGGCACATACACGGGTCGCGTGGTGATTAGCTCGAATGACTCACCCAATAGCCCTGTGAACGTCCCGGTGACACTGGTTATTTCGCAGACTGGAACCATTGGGGCCAGTCCGACAGCTTTGACCTTCCAGTACCAGACTGGAGCGGATCTACCGGCGGGACAGCAATTGCTGGTGGCCAGTGCAATTCCCACGACGTTCACCATCACACCCACGTCCCTCGGCGGATGGCTGCGAGTGACTCAAACCAATGGCTCTACCCCATCGTCCATTACGATTTCAGTAAGTCCCTTGGGATTGGTTGCTGGTAGCTATACCGGTTCACTGTCCATTCAATCGGTGACGGCAGGACAGATCAGCATTCCTGTGACGCTGACCGTGACAACGCCAACTTCCTTTGCTTCGTCACCAGCTTCCCTTGGATTTTCGCATCGCTTAGGCAGCACTCTGCCGCCATCGCAAATTATCAAAATCAGTTCCGGAACGGCCACTTCCCGATTCAACACCAGCGTCCGCATTGCGACAGGAAACTGGCTATCTGTTACGCCGGTGGAAGCATTCACTCCATCAGACGTCACCGTATCGGTTGACCCGACCATTCTTCCTGTTGGGGATTACACAGCGTCGGTGGTGATCACCCCCGTGGACGGAAGCCCGGCGCTCACCATCCCTGTGTCGCTATCGGTATTGAGTGCGGCCAAGCCGTTGGTAAAATCGATGACCAATGCCGCGTCGTTCTTGAGTGCCGATGCGGTTCCTGGGATGATTTTCACCATCTTTGGTGCCGGAATTGGCCCAGATCAGACAACTGGAGTCCAACTGGTGAACGGAGTGATATCCACTACGACGGGCAACACTCGAGTGTTCTTTGATGAAATTCCAGCTCCCATGATTTATGCTTCTCGCGATCAGGTTGCCGGAGTGGTTCCTTACGGAATTGCAAGCCGCAGCGTGGTGCAACTGGCAGTGGAGACACGCGGAGTAAGGTCCGATCCTTTCCAATTGCGGGTTTCTTCGACAAGTCCGGGAATCTTTACCTCCAACACATCGGGCCGCGGCAACGCTGCTGCACTGAATCAGGATGGTTCGGTGAATAGCGCAGTGAATCCGGCGAATCCTGGCAGTGTGGTGGTGCTTTACCTCACCGGGGAGGGTTTAGTAACACCAACTCCTTCCGATGGCCAATTGACAACATTGCCTCTGCCTAGGCTGGTGGCCACGGTCGGGGTCCGCTTCGGATTGGTTCCAGGGACAATTGAATACGCTGGTCCGGCCCCTGGGCTGGTGGCTGGTCTATTGCAGGTGAACGTCCGCGTCCCATTGGGAATTGCCGGGGATGTACCAGTATCAGTAAGCATCGGCGGCAATGCTGCGCAGTCGGGTGTGACGGTGGCGGTTCGGGACGCAAGGTAAGCAAGCGCCAAATTGGCGGAATATCCCTGGCCTAAATTGTTGTTATCAGCGTCCATCGGCGTCCATCAGGTGCGCCAGGCAAAGCCTGGCTGATCTAGTGAGATGAAAGGAGCTCACCATGTAAATTGCCTATTCAACATGTAGCCACTCG
>JAYWBH010000202.1:0-6711 GCA_043781815.1 Bryobacterales bacterium
CCGAGTGAAAAAGATGCCAAAGACATTCAAGCTTTAATTCAAAAGCTTGGATAAATTTGCCAGGAACAAAGCGTTGATCAAACATCCCGCAGCGGCTTACATTGGGCCGTTCCTTGTGTTCATGGTATTTCTGGCTGGCGGAAAATATCTCCCCATTGCCCCTGGCACAGAGCAGATACTTCGGTTTGTAGTAGTCGCCGCAGCCATCTGGTTTTTCAGCCGTCATATTGTTAGCTTTCGGATGAAAGCACCCATCGCATCCATTGCCGTGGGTGTTGCCGTCTTCCTTCTTTGGATTGGGCCCGATGCGCTATTCCCTGGCTATCGCAATCATTGGCTTTTTCAGAACGATATCGTCGGCAGAATCCAAATCTCTATGCAGCCGGGATTGTTGCAGGACCCTTTCCAACTCATTTTGCGAATGTCTCGAGCCGCTCTTTTGGTGCCGATCCTGGAAGAGCTTTTTTTTCGAGGCTGGTTGATGCGTTGGCTGATCGACAACGATTTTGAACGCGTTCCACTGGGCACCTACGTCCCGCAGGCTTTCTGGATCACTGCCGCATTATTCGCATCCGAACATGGGCCATATTGGGACGTCGGACTGCTTACCGGTGTCATCTACAACTGGTGGATGGTCAGGACCAAGTCGCTGGCTGATATGTACGTGGTTCATGGCGTCACCAACTTATGCTTATCGCTCTACGTGATTGCCACCGGGAAGTGGGAATACTGGATGTAGGCGGCGGCTGTTGCAAATCTACCTGTATTTCATCGGGAAACCCAAAAACGCTGCTGCCAATACGATGGCTGCAGAGTATTTGAAGATGGCTTCCCGATACATACCTTGCCAATCGCGGGAGATCCAGCCCACACGTTTCGATCCCTGGAAGCAGCATCCGAGCGCCTGTAAAGTATTGCTGGATCCGTTAGGGAAAACTTTCGATTCCCCTCAGTTCGCCCGCTGGTTTCAAAAAGCGCAGTTGGATGCAAGGGACGTAGTTTTCCTAATTGGCGGCCACGATGGTTTGCCCCCAACTTGGCGGGAAAAAGGGGATCTGTTGCTGAGCTTGTCGGCAATGACGTGGCCCCATGAACTGGCCCGGGCCATGCTCGCCGAACAAGTCTACAGGGCATTAGCGACGCTGAGCGGGCACCCCTATCCACGCTAGGACTTGTTCTTGTAGAAAGAACCGCTCCCTCGCGGTCACGGCTCGGTAAAATCAGTGTGTTACCGATCCGTGACCGCTAGGGATCGGTTTTTTACCCCAAGGTTATGAAGATTCTATATGGATGAGGGCACTAAGATGAAAGCCTTCACAGTGACGGGTCTTCGTCATTTTTTCCGCAGTATCTGGCTTTCAACCCTGCCCAATGTCAGAAGTTTTCCAAGCACTCGAAGGTGTGAAGAAAGTCCGCCTAGCGGGCTTTTTTCACACCTTCAAGTTTCCAAAAAACTACAGGGCATCCCTGATGCACTCAAGCTAAAACAATTTGGCGATCTGCGCCTCGACCACATCCAGAGACGTTTCCCCATACCAAGCCTTAACCTTGACGCCTTTGCGATCATACAGAAACAGCGTTGGCAGCGACCCGTTCCATTTGGCATCCACTAAAGTGATGAACTTGTCTTCGTCCTTAGCTTTTCTTATGTAGGTGGGCGGCTTCACGGCATTCGCTATCAGAAATTTTCGAGCTTCGTTTTCCGCTTCAGCTTCATCCCCAGATATGGTCACTAGCGTGAAGCCCTTGGACTCCAGCCGTGCGGCCATTTTCACTAGTGCAGGCATCTCCTTGCGACAGGGGACACACCACGTAGCCCAGAAATTTACCAGCACCACCTTGCCTTTGTTGGCAGCTACGGTAGATGCGTAATTTGATTCATTGACGACGGGCAAAGGGTTCGATGGCTGGGCCCAGATGGCCGACGGGATCAGTAGCAGTCCAACGAGCAAGCGCATGTTAAGAAATTTTCCGATAACGGTGGATTGTACAACCAAAGGCTTTCAACTCTTTTTTCGCAACTGGCTTCCCGTCTAAAACGCTGGCAATGGCATCGTGCAGCGCGGTGATCTTTACGCGAGCCTCGTTTTTTGAATCGTCCACGGCTCCGTGATACAGCACCTCGCCCTTGCGGTCCAAAACAAACGCTTCGGGAGTCATTGACGCGCCCAACTTATCGGCAACGCTGTTCTTCCAATCCTTGTAAACAGGGAACGATAGTTCGGCCGCACGGATGTGCTCCTTCACGTCATCCAACGTTTCGTTATCGTTGGAATTGATGAACACAAACTGGACTGATTTAGTTGCAAAGTTCGATACCAACTGCTTGTACCGGTCGTGGTAAGCATTGGAGACAGGGCACAATGTCGATACAAAAATCACCACTGTGGCCATTGCCTTACTGGCTTGAATTTCAACTGGCTGATGATTGATGTCGCTCAAACGGAGGGAAGGGGTTGCCGCCTGGGCCGCGCTGATCAGCACTGCAATAAGCGGCAAGCAGCGGATCATTTTTTCTCAACCTTGTTTTCCAATTTCAGATTCAACACAGCCACCTTGCGGTTGTCGAAAGTGGAAAGCAATTTCATGGGCGATGCGAATCCTTTCCCTTCAGCACGAAGTTCATAATCCACATCCCGTGCCAAATTGTTGAAGGTAAACATTCCGTCGTCTTTGGTGATAAAGGAACGGATCTGCAGGCTCTTCACGTTCTTGATCTGCACCACGGCACCCACCACAATTTCTTCATTCGCATTGCGAACTGTTCCCTGCGCCGTGCGAATTGTTGGATCTTCTTTATCCTTCTTCCCACCACTTGGGAATTGGACCTGAGCAATCGCCAACGCCACAGTAATCAGCGCAGTTGCAATGAATAAACTAAGAATGGAACGAAAACGCATGGTCCTCACAAATGGTTAGATGTCAGATTGCAGAGATCGGTTTCAGTCAGAAGGCTTTAGCTCAAAAGCCACATCCACCCGTTGTTCAATCCCTACTTCCGTCATCTTTTCTGTCTTCTCAAATCCTTTGGCCTTGACGCTAACAGTATACCGCGCAAATTCAGAGGGAACCCGGAACGCAAATTCACCCCGCATATTAGAAATCATTCGTTGCTGGCCTTTGCCTTTTTCGGGCTTCAAAGTAACTTCCGCCCCAGGCAGCGCAAAACCCGGGGGACGAAACACCGTTCCGGCAATCACACTGAACGACGGAGGTTTCTTCCCTTTTCCTTGGCCTTCAAGTAAACAGTTCCCTAGCGTTAGCTGCAATACAAGAAGGCACAGGGCAAGCCTACTGCCAATCCTCTTCCTCTTCTTCGGCATCCTCTTCATCATCTTCATCCAAATCATCAAGATCGTCGTCGTCTTCATCGTCGTCGTCTTCATCATCGGCTGAGACAAGCTCCAGCGGCGTCTTGTCGCTCACGCGCAGCAGCGCAGCGCATTCGTCGCAATTCAGCTCATCGCCTTCATCCAATTCATCTTCTTCGACGTCAATATTCGCGTCACAAAGGGGGCATTTCACCATAAGAATTTTCTCCGAAGCCTCACGGGCTATTCTACAAAAACTATATGTGTTTGCACGACTCGTTTTTCAGTTATTTTTTTGCAGCCAATTTCCGACGTGTGGTTGGAGGAACAATTCCCTTCAATCGCAGGCATAAAAACATCTGGGCTCGATGCGTTAATTCGTGTTCTTTCACAAATTGCAGCATCTCAAGTCGTGTTACTTCAGCACCATCAAACCGGGTGATGGTCTCAGCATAAAACTCGGGACTCTTTACCGCCAACTCCGCCGTCCACAACGCCACGCTCTCCGACAAATTGCGGGAAAGTTCGCCACTATCAGGGCTCTGGCTCAACGGCCTGGCAAACGAATTCATGCGCTTTCTGGCATCCGGACCCTGAAATGTCTTATCTCCAGCAGACAGCATTCCTGCCAAAGCTTCACCGCTTTGCAGAATGTGAACCGCCAATTCCCGGAATGTCATTAAGTCTTCCGTCGGCCGGAAATCAAGTTCCGCAGAAGGGAAATCCTCAAGCGCCTGCACCGTATCAGCGCGGACGGACTTCCAGGACTCTAATACCGTGTCGAGTCGAACCATATTCGAATTGTAGCTCGGACCGCGTGCCTTCCGTTTGCAGAAAATTCAGTTTCCCTTGCCGAACCGATTCTGCGTTATTCTCACAAGATTGGAATGAAACATTTTTGGTGAGCGCCCTGTACACCGGATGCGATGCAACCGCATCCAATGGATACTCGTTACATTACTTTCATGAATTGGACTCGAAGAACATTTCTCAGCGCCACCGGGGCATCGACACTGCTAGCCCAGCCGCGCACCAAGCGACCGAACATTGTTCTGATCATCAGTGACGATCAGGGCTACGGCGATTTGTCGCTGCATGGCAATCCTTATTTGAATACGCCGCACATTGATCGCATAGGAAAGGAAGGGGCGCAGTTCACGCAGTTTCAAGTATGTCCAGTCTGTTCGCCCACGCGGGCCAGTTTAATGACCGGGCGTTACAACTATCGCACTGGGGTGGTGGATACCTATCTTGGTCGCTCCATGATGCACACCGATGAAGTTACCTTGCCGCAAATTTTGAAGCAAGCGGGATACCGTACGGGAATTTTTGGCAAGTGGCATTTGGGCGATACTTACCCCATGCGGCCCTTGGATCGCGGTTTTGAAGAAGGTGTCTATATCAAAGGCGGCGGAATTGGGCAGCCGTCTGACCCTCCTGCCGGCTCCAGTTACACCAATCCATTCGTCTATGAAAACGGCAAGCTGGTTCAGAAGAAAGGCTATTGCACAGACATCTTTTTTCGCGCTGCTCAGGAATTTGTGGCGGCTCATCGCGAAGAGCCGTTCTTCTGCTACCTTGCTCCAAACGCGCCTCATGATCCGTTGGAGATTGCCGATGCCTATGTCGCCCCATTTCGCGGAAAGAATCTGGGGGCGAAGACGGAAAAGGTGTATGGCATGGTGGCCAACCTGGATGAGAACGTCGCCAATTTAATAAATACCTTGGAAAAATTGTATTTACTGGACGATACCATTTTGATTTTCATGACCGACAACGGACCCCAGCATGAACGTTATAACGCCGGTATGCGAGGGATAAAAACTTCCGTTTATCAAGGCGGCATTCGAGTTCCTTTTCTGGTTCGCTTCCCCCCACGTATCAAGCCTGGCTGGGAAGTGAATTACATTGCGGCCCACATTGACATCCTTCCCACCTTGGCTGATTTTTGCCGGGTACGATTGCCCGAGAATTTGAAAATCGACGGGCGCAGTCTGGTACCGGTGCTTACAGGACAGCCATCGCAATGGCCCGATCGCACTATCTTCACGCAATGGCATCGTGGTGATGAGCCTGTGCTGTTTCAAAACGCAGCAGCGCGGACGCAGCGCTACAAGCTGGTGAACGGATCTGAACTTTACGACATGGATAACGATCCCAGCGAGGCAAAGAATATCGCTGCGGCCAAGCCGGAAATCGTTGCCAAGTTACGACAGGAAATGGTTGCCTGGTTTCAGGAAGTGAGTGAGACCCGGGGCTATGCTCCTCCGCGAATTTTCGTCGGCACAGAAGTGGATAATCCCGTCGTCCTCACCCGGCAGGATTGGCGCGGTCCGGAAGCGGGTTGGGATCGCACGTCCATCGGCTTCTGGGAAGTGGATGTTCGGGCAAAGGGCAATTACGAAATTCTGTTACGCATCCCCGCCGCAAAGGATGACGGTGAAGCCACGGTCCATTTCGGCATGCGCGATTGGAAGCAGAAGTTCACCAAGGGATCAGAAGAAGTGCGCTTTGCAGCCTTGGCCTTTGATGCTCGCAAAGGTCGGCTGGAAGCGTCGTATTCGTATTCGGGTTCCAATAGCAAGCTGGGCGTGCTGATGGCTGAAATCCGCCGAATGTAATTTGGGTACTCTAGAAGATTGAGCCCAACTCCGCCAACCTTTTTCTACGCCAATCTTGGACTGGCACGACGCATTGAACTTTCCTGCGCCATGTCTGCTGAAGCTCATGCTGCTGCGCATCGTGAACTCTATACTGATTCCGCAGCCTGTTGTCTTGTCGTGAATGGGGCGCACGCTTCGTTCGTCACGGTGGAATCTCCGCTGACCCATGTACTGAATCTGGGGATGAATGGAGTGGTTGAAGAAGACGAACTCTACGAGATTGAACAATTTTATAAGCATCGTGCTGCCCAAATATTCATTGAGCTATGTCCACTGGCCGATGCGGAAACAGTTGCCCTGCTCAATCAGCGCAACTTTCAACCATTCCAATTTGAAAACGTATTGGCCCGGCCCATTCCTGCTGAACCGTTCCCCTTTGTGCCCGGCCTGCCCATTGTGGAACCCACGCGCGAACTGTGGTCCAACGTGTTGGGACAAGGGTTCACGGAAATGGAAAATCCCAGTGAGGAAGCCATCGATAGCGGTCGAATACTTCATCAGGCCAAAGGGCTTCAGCCATATGGTGTGGAAATAGATGGACACTTGATCGCTGCCGGGGCGCTGGAAATTCGTGGCGACATTGCCACCTTCTGCGCTGATGCAACATTGCGCCAGTCACGCGGACGTGGTGCCCAGACCGCTTTAATCCAACACCGCCTGCTGGAAGCTCAAAAGCAAGGCTGCGAAATTGCCACGGCCATGACAGCCCCTGGTTCTTTGTCACAACAGAACTACGA
>JAYWBH010000203.1:0-2127 GCA_043781815.1 Bryobacterales bacterium
AAAATTGGCTGGTGATGGCAATGTCAGCGCCCAAAGTTACTCGGCTGAGCACGTACACCCGGTGGACTTGGCCACCATGGAATCGGCGTGGACTGCGGATTCGATGAAATCGTTTCTGAATTTCTGAGGCGTTCAATTCAGGAATAGATTGCGCCATCACTTCGGAAAAAATGCCGACGTAGCAATCCACCAGCGTGGGCTCAAACAGATCGGCCAGCGGCTCCACTAAGTCACGAAAAAGAGCTGCGGTTCCTTCAGGACGGGCAAGGGAAACGAGTGCGTCGTGGGACCAGGGTCGCCCCCCGACGCATGCCGCGAAAAGTTGCCGTGCCAATGCCTCAGGCGAAGTACTTGCCAACGATCAACTCCAACTTTTTCCTGGTCGCATCCGGCACCTTCGATTTATCAGTGATCAAGGCGTTGGCCAATGCGGAGTGGCATTTGCAATCCATAGTGTCTGGAAACGCACCCACAAAGGCTGCCACTAATTTAGCGGCGTTTTCTGCATTCTTGGTCAAATTGGCGATGATGTCGGTGACGGTAACAGAACTATGTTCGGGATGCCAACAATCATAATCGGTGACCATGGCCACGGTGACATAACAAATTTCCGCCTCGCGAGCCAATTTCGCTTCCTGCAAATTGGTCATCCCGATGATGTCCATTCCCCAGCTTCGATACACGTTCGATTCCGCCTTGGTGGAAAATGCTGGACCTTCCATGCACAGATAGGTGCCCCCTTGCTTGGCCGTTACGCCGCTGGCTTTGGCCGCATCCATAACCCGTTGCGACATCTGGGCGCAAATCGGTTCCCCAAAGCCCACATGGCCCACCAGCCCTTCGCCAAAAAATGTAGAAATGCGGCCCATTGTGCGATCAAAAAACTGATCGGGAACCACGAAGTCCAAGGGTTGATGTTCCTCTTTCAAGGAACCAACTGCACTGAGAGAAAGTATATGTTTCACCCCCAACTTTTTCATGCCATAAATATTGGCGCGAAAATTGAGTTCCGTAGGGGTCAGGCGATGCCCTTTGCCATGCCGCGTAAGAAACGCAACATCGCGACCAGCCAACTTCCCCACCACATAGGCATCCGATGGCGGACCAAAGGGAGTTTCAATGGTGACTTCTTCCTGCACTGTAAAACCGGGCATACTGTAGAGGCCGCTGCCTCCGATGATTCCAATAATTGGCGTCAAAAGTCTATCTCTCCTCTATCAATTCCAACAGCACCCCGCCCGTGGAACGAGGATGTACAAATACATATCTGTGGCCGCCAGCACCACGCTGCGGCTCATTCAAAATCCGCGCACCTTGCGATTTTAATCGCTCCACCGAGGTCGATAAATCCGGCACACGCAGGGCAATATGGTGCAAGCCTTCGCCTTTATTTGCGATGAACTTTGCGATGGTCGATTCCGGGTCCGAAGCTTCCAACAATTCCAGCTTCGATTTCCCGGCAGGCAACATGGCTACGTTCACTTTTTCCTGCACCACTGTTTCACGATGCTCAACTGTAAGTCCCAGCGCATCCCTGTAAAAGCCCAGCGCGTCATCAATCGATTTTACTGCGATTCCCAAGTGATCAATTTCAAATGGATTGGACCCGCGAATTTGTTTCAGCCAGCCATTCACAATGGCGTAGGGGTCGCTTTCATTGCTGCTTACCGCTTCGGCAGCCTCTTCAATTTGTTCTGCGGAAATTTGATTCGATAGCTTCTCGCGCAACAGTTGTTCCAACCGAACTATCCAGCGCTGACGTTCCCTATCCTTGGGTTTGCCGTGCGACTTAAAGGATCGCAAAGCAGCAAGACTCTGTGCAATTCCCTGCCCCTCAGTGGCGATGGTTCGAACAATGGTTGGAACCCAATTATTGGGACGATGGGCTAAGGAGAGCATCATCTGAAGCTCAGCTTCCAACTTCGCGGCACCATCCAAATCACTTTTGTTGATCACGAAAACGTCGGCGATTTCCAGGATGCCAGCTTTGATCGCCTGCACCTCGTCACCCATGCCGGGTACCAGAACTACAGCAGTGGCATCGGCCATGTTGGTAATGTCAATTTCATCCTGCCCTACACCGACTGTTTCCACCAGGATCACGTTGAAGCCCGCAGCGTCTAACAG
>JAYWBH010000204.1:0-6685 GCA_043781815.1 Bryobacterales bacterium
CCTACGGCAGTGCTACCGTTAGCAATCAGGAAGTTGTTTCCAGACTGAGCCATGGTCGGAGCCCAATTGTTGTGGCAACCGTACGCAATGGACCCAATGGCATACTTACCTTCTGAAATATCTGGGATGCAAGCCGACAATGTAAGGGATGTGCTTCCTGGAGAAATAGTCCCAGCCTCGAAGTTTTGAATGCTGGTTGCTGAAGAACGCCCGGCGATTACACATAGAAAGCCGATGGCCAAAAATGATCGAAAAAGAAAATTGTTCACTTTGATTTGGTACCTGTTAAGTAAGATCAGGCTTCCGACTATTTCAATACTTCAAGCTATCGGAGCTCATTTACTTAGCAGTAAGTTAGCTTCAGGTCTCAAGATCAAGAGGCTGAAGCGCTTGATGCAATTCAGATGGCTGAATTGATGGGAAAAATACTACTTTCTACGGCCTAGAAGAACGGCGACTCCGCCGAATAACAACATTCCCATTGTCCCAGGTTCCGGAGTGACAGCGTTCACCTGCACCCGAAATGTGGATTGTCCAAGTACATTTTGGGAATTGGCGGCAGGACCACCAAGAATGGCAATGGACCCACCGTAAGACCCAGGAGCGGCGAAGGATGGAATGGTCACGTCAATAATCTCAAACGCCAAAGTGGTCGTGTTGCCGTTCATGGTCAATGGGGCGTTAATTAGAAACGGAGAATCATTAATGGTAAAACCGGAACCAGTGATACTTGCGCTGTCTGAATTAATGAAGGTGACGAACGGATCTGTGTTTGTAAGCGTTCCAAAAAATTTGATGGTACTGCCAGGCGTTCCGCTGAGGGTGCTCTGAGTAAAGTTCAGCACGATACCTGCAAATGCAGAAGGTGCGGCAAGCATTAAACACGAGAGGGAAATCCACAGAATCTTCATACTGACCTTAGTATACGATATTACATTTGACTGAAAAATGTCCGAAACAAAAATAGCGTTGAAGGATTGACCCTCAACGCTTGTTCAATTTTAGATTCCAACAACTACGCCAAATGAGAAAGCAGCAGTTACTTACGACGGATCATAGCCAATCCCAACAGGGCGGAACCGGCCAGGAAGAACGATGCGGGTTCAGGAGTTGCCGAGGTTGTTCCATTGCTTGTCTGCACGATTGCCAGGGTGTCCAAACCAAAGTCGTTACCACCGGCGATGGTGCTGGCACTGAAAACTTGTACGGTTACTGTGCTAGATAATGCGGTGAAACCAACCGACTGTTGAACCCAGCTAGCTGGAAATTGAGCCGGATTGGATCCCGCTGGTGTTGCTAGATTTGTAGTGAAGGCCGAGGAACCAAGCAGTGTTCCAGAAGTGCCGGTTCCATCATAAACTTTTAGAACCAAGTTGGCAGCGCCCACGGAATACAAGCCAGAAAAGAAGCCGCTGAAGTTGAATGTTTGCCCGGCAATAATGCCCGTGGCAACCGTCTGCGAATAAATGTTGGCCTGCGAAGCCAAGGAGCTACCATTCACAGCCATAAAGTAAGGCGAGGATTGCGGTCCTGTAGGAGCCCACAAGCTATGGCAACTGCTAGCTGAGCTGGTTACCGCATAGGTACCTTCACCATACAAAGCACTGTTTGAAGCGCAGCCAGCGCTGGGTCCGGCATTGCCTCCGTAGGTTAAAGCACTGTTGCCCAAACTGATGTTCCCCGAATCGAAATTCTGAATCACTGCCGCGAAACTGGTCGTCCCAGCAACGCAAAGAATTCCGGCGTAGATAATGGTCTTGGAAATTTTATGCACGTATTTACCTCGAATATTGATTATTGAGGGTGGACTTTTTTAACTGCTGCCGTCCCTCGTCCCCATCAATATCCGGCAATTCGTTCCATCCGTCAATAGGCTCAGAAGGTCAACAAAAGTGGCCTTTTCGTCATTTCAGAGGGGTACTAGAACATTGAGTGTAGAGGGGAACAATCCAACTGGCTCAATCCAAGTAGGTTATTTTTTGGATGCTGAAAAAGTAGTTTTCGGCTGCAAATAGTACTAGTAGGAAAAAGAGTACTGTTTGCCTCAGTGAACAACGGCTTTTTCAACAATTTGGTTGTCCGATTCATCGGTCACTCTCACGGCAATGGTTAATTCCAAAGCAGTACCCTTATCAATGTTGAGGAAATACTCATGCTCTTTGGCATCGGTAAGCCTGGTTGTGGGCTGGGTTAGTACCCAATCGGCCCCATTTACTGAGTATTCGGCGCGGTCGATTAAGCTCAAGGCATCGGTCGCTTTGAATCGAACGGTGACCTTTCCCCCGGCAGAATTCGCCACTAGTCCAGAAATTTTAGGAGGTGTGTTGTCTATCAGGAATGGCTCACTCACCAGGCTGCCCATAAGACCCTGACCCTCTGCATTACTCGTCTGATCCGATGCTGATACGCGGAGTCGGTATTCGCCATCGGGGAACGCTGTTGCATCCCAGCTTAGGTTCTTTACAGTAAGTTTATCTTTGAGCGGCTTCCATTCGGTTTCAGCAATTCCTTTCAGCTCTACCTTGTACTGCAAGGTATCTCCATTGCGATCCGCTGCTCTCCAACGTGCACCAATATAGCCTTTGGCATAGTTCATGTCTGTAGCGGGCAGGTCAATGGACGACGATGTAGCGGCAGTTCGCTGCCCAATGGGAGCAAGTTTTAACGTTTTGAAAGTTGCCGAAGTAGAAACAGTGGGCGTTGGAAATTTGTAGTTCGGCTGGGTGATTTCAATTTCGTCCACCGTTGGAGCAACGTTCTTTGGTAGGTAGGCAATGTCAATTCCTGAAACTTCAGGAGATGCTCCTGAAGAGGAAGCTTCCAGCGTCATCCGATACTGCAGGAAACGGGCGGGAGGGGACACAATGCGGTCGTTAGCGGCTGCCCAAGGGCTCCAATTCGCACCCGGACGATCGGTATTGCCACTACGAGCCTCCAGTTGCGCTACACCTTGAACAGTCTCACGGGCAGTCAATCGACCCCAACTGGAAAACCAGGAAGCGTCCAGTGCGTCGCCAGTGATTGTTCCCTTCTTTTCCATCCCTGGGCCGAAACGAAAAACTTTGCCGAGATTCGCCGAAGCCGCCAACAGTTCGCATTGATTACTCTCAATCAACTGTGTGATTTGAGTCGAAGAACTGGTGATGAGTTGGGTGGATAAATTGTCGTTATCGACGCGGTAAATCCGACCACGATTCCCGGTAGCCACAATCGGTTTGCCGTCACAACCAATGGCTAGCGAGTAGACAATATCCTGCCCCTCAGCCCAGATACGACTAGGGAATCCATCGGCATCAATTCGATACACTTCCGACCCGCCAGAAAATGTTGGGGCGAAAGATAAGGGAGCTTGGGCAGGTCCTGCCGGTGCCCCAGGTGCACTAGTCGACAAAGCTGTAGGCGGAGCAGGGGCAGCCATTGCTGAAGCCCTTCCCCCCACAGCCGCCGCGTAAATAGACCCGTCTTTAGCCACGGCCAAAGCAGTGACTTCCTTTTTCGCAGCCTGATGCAATACAAACCCGGCGCCTACAGAACTGACGCGCAAAATTAAGCCTGCGGGTTCGGTGCCCACAATCAAATTGTCTTTGCCGTCCATCACCATAGAGCGCGCGTGCGTTTCCTCAGTTTTATAGAACACGCTTCCCTTGCCTGCCCCGGTGACTTTATGGATTTCCCCTTTGTCGCCTGTAGCCACAAACAGTTCCCCTGCTGAATTTAAGGCCAGCGCCCAAATATACTTCGCCTTCGGATCATAATACACTTCCGATTTACCGGAACCATTCACCAGATACACTTTGCCATCGGGCGAAGTGGCGGCAAACACTCTATCCTTCTTGTCGATCGCCAAGGCGTGAATTTCTGATCCTGAAATCTCCGCAAGTTTCTTCGATTTGCCATTCCGGTCAATCACAAACAGTTTGGCAGTGGAAGCGCCTGGGCTACCGCCACCAGCGTAGATCACACCCTTTGAATCTTGCGCAACAGCCCATAAATAGGGCTCTTCAGAATCAAGAAGCTCCGTAAAGGTTGGGGCCAGCGACAATTTTCCATCGCTACGCAAAGCCACTTTATCGAACTTGGCCTTTTCGAAGTCCGCTTTGGTATCAAGCGACCACATTTTGGTTTCCGCAGCGTTCAAAACGAAGGAAGACGCCAAGGCAAGGGCGCCGAAGAAGAAGAATCGAGACTTTAGCATTATTCTGTTATTTCACGTTAATTCGAATGGATTGGCTGCCGCTCACCACGAAATCAAAAGCCATGGAGGTTTGCTCCAGGGTAGTTTCCGGGGCGGTCAACATGGGTTTGGAAGAGCGTCCGCTTTGCATAATGTTCAGCACGCTGGAAGGCAAGCTGGGAAGTGTCTTATCGTCGGCATACACTGTGGGACGAGCTTGCACCAAAGATGCGTACAGCTTGTTGTTAGTGCGTTCCTGGTTGATCAGAGATGCAATTTCTGGAATTTCAATAAATCGGTTGGCCGATGCGGCGTAGGATTGCGTGCGGTTCAGTGTATCGCCATCGCTTAATAAAATGCGATGCTGCCCAGAGGGGAAATCGTTGGGGACACGAACCTTAATGGTCCGTTCCAAACGTTCGCCACGCCAGGGACGCAGGAACACTTTCACCGGCACTTCCTGCCCCACTTCCACGTCAGGATTGGCGATCCAGGCACTTTCAATCACAGCAATGCGCCGCTCCGGTAATAGGTCAATGGTGACGTCAACCGCCTTCAAATCGGGCATCTTGACGGTGTTGGCAAATAGTCGGTTAAACTTATCGCCCCACCAACTGGCCAGCATCACCGCCGGGGGCATTGGGACTTCAGTCGGGGCTTGCATGGTGGAAAGCGCCAGTTTCTGACCACCAGCCATTTCCACATTGCCGGATAGTCTCCAGGTAGCTTCATCGCTGAATTCGTTCATGCCGCTCATGGAATTGAACAGTGTGATCATCATCAGCGAAGGGGTCCATTTCTGATGGACAAAAATATCGAAGTGCAGCTTTTTTTCCTTGATCAGCTTGCCGTCGGCACCGAAAGACCGAAGGTTCACGCCCACGGGAATCATTGGCGATTCTTCGCCTAAAACCCCCATAATCCCGTTGTGCCTGTCTTGTCGTAGGGCACCTACTATGTCTGTGGCATTGCCGAATTTATTGGGCTGAAACTGGCTGGCCAGCACCATAAGCACTTCGCTTTTGCTTAACGGCATGCCCACTGGACCAAGATTCAGGAAAGGATGGCCGAACGCCAAAATACGCTTGCCATCGTTATAAGTAACCGTTCCCATGGCTGAAAGGCTCATGTCCCCAGCAACCAGCACGGCTGAAACGGCATCGCCAGGTCGCAAAGCTTTTTGCCAACCAGCCACCGGTTTCCCAGCGTGTAGCGGACCCATGGACCCGCCACCCTGCGCGGGAATCATGCCTGCTTGCGTAAACAAGGGGCTAAACTGATCTAACACTGAAGAATGGAATCCAGAAAAAGCCAGCGGCGTTTCAATTGGAATCATCTGTTGCGATTGAAATCGCGGCGTGTCTGTAGTTCCAACCGATTTGGCTTGCCCAGGAACTTTGGCATCCATCGGTCGCGATGCGTCAAACTCATTGATTTCCAGCATCATCTCAATGGGTGTGATGCCACAAATTGCGTCTGGCGAAAAGGTACTCAGGCGGTAAGCCACCGCTCCAATTAACTTCCCATCAATATAAACAGGCGACCCACTCATCCCACCAGCAACATTGGTGCGGATGGCTTTGCCGCCCATCTTGGCCATAATAATGTCTTGCCGAGGACCGGATGCCGATTTCCAGGTTCCGATAATTTCCAGCGGGATCGGTTCGGCATCGTAGCCTTCAAACACAGTCCAGGCGGTACCTTTCATGCCCGGTTTCAATTCCGAAGCTTTCATGATGGTGACCGGCCCAGCCATGGGACGCGTCATTTCCGCCGCGAAAGCGGAAGGGACAAAACCGAGTAAAGCCGCAATAACTACCAATCGCATAATTCTATTATGTGACAGAATCGGCAGTTCTCCGCTTGAAGTTTACCAGTTGGCATTCCAAATGGAATATTTACATTTGGTTGGGAAGCTGGACTAGCCCCACGCCTAAATGCTCAGCACGGGGCATGGCGAATCGCGCACAATGGCGTAAAGGTGCGAAGTGAATCGTGAAAATCTATCCTGCACGTGCCCCCTTCCGGTGATCACCAGATCGGCTTTCGATGCGGTCACCGCTTCATGAAGTGCCACCGAAACGGAACCTTCATACAACTTCACTTCCCCGCTAACCCCCAATTGATTCTTCATCAGTTCTAAACGGTCGCCGGCGTAGGTAAGCATTTCTTGCCGCATCGGTGAAAAATCTACATCCCAAGTAACCGTCGGCGTCTCAATGGTATGAGCAATGGTTAATTTGGAACCATACATTTTGGCGAAAGAATCGGCTGCTTTCCAAATTGCTTGGGCTTCGTCATCGGTAGACACGGCGCACAGAATAGATTGGTAAGGAAGCTGTGGCGCATGCCCGCGAGGCTTTTCGTGGATGCCAGTCCACACCGCACAATTCACATCGTGAAGAATTTTTGAAGTAACCGAACCCAGCAACATGCGCCGGAACATTCCCTGACCATGGGTGGACATCATCAACAGATCTGCGCCATATCGCTCAATGGTTTTCAAGATTA
>JAYWBH010000205.1:0-2122 GCA_043781815.1 Bryobacterales bacterium
AGTTGGTGCGATGGCTCTAGCGCTGCTCATCGGATTCAATGGACACGCGGTTAAGACTGGTCCGGAAAAACGATTGCAGGTGGGCATGATGCCCAAAGCGAAAGGCGATCCATATTTCATCAGTTGTCGTAAAGGCGCTGAAGAAGCGGCGAAAGAATTGAACATCGACCTGATTTGGGATGGCCCCACAGACCTGGATCCGGCCAAGCAAAACGAAGTGGTTGAAGCGTGGATTACGCGTGGTGTGGATGTGATTGCAGTCAGCGTTGAGAGTTCCGCCAGTATTTCAACAGTGTTGCGAAAGGCGCGGGCCAAGGGGATTAAGATTCTTACCTGGGACGCCGATGCTGAACCAGATGCACGCGATTACTTGATAGATCAAGCCACAGCGCAAGGCATTGGCTATGCTGTAACCGATCAAACTGCGGCGATCCTCAATGGTAAGGGCGAGTTCGCCGTGGTGACTGGTTCGCTGAGCGCTGCGAATCAGAATGAATGGATTAAGCATATGCGGGTGAGGCTGGCGGAAAAATATCCAGACATGAAACTGGTGACCATCCGACCCAGCGATAGTGACCGTGACCGTGCTTTTGCGGAAACACAAACGATCTTGAAGGTTTATCCGAATGTGAAGGCTATCGCCGCTATCAGCGCCCCTGCCGTGCCTGGCGCTGCGGAAGCGGTGAAGCAATCGGCTCGCAAGGATGTAAAGGTCACTGGACTTTCCTTGCCGAGTATGTGCAAGACCTACATTCATGATGGCGTGATCCGGTCGATTGTTTTATGGAACACGCATGATTTGGGATACCTGACAATCCAGGCTGCGGATGCATTGATGAAGGGCAAGTTAGTGGATGGGTTTAATGCGGGCAGCCTGGGTCCACATGCAGTGCGCGGCGACCATGTGATGCTGGGCGAACCGTACGTATTCGATATATCCAATGTGGACAAGTTTGAATTCTAATTTGCACAAGAATGGCTAAACTGGAATAGATGCAAGCTGGACTCACCTTCTTTGAGTTTTTAAACAATGCGGCACAGCAAGGGGATGCTGTAAATATCATGTTTGAACAGCGACTTTTTGATCTGGTCGGCATTCTGCACAAAATTTCTGATGCGTTAACTGCGGGACAAGTCCCCTATGAGTTGATTGGAGGGTTAGCAGTTTTAATTCATGTTGAAGAAGCCAACCCGGAGCATTCTACTCTTACACGGGACGTGGATCTCCTGGTTTTGCGATCAGACTTAGATCGCATCAAGCAAGCTGCGGCCAAGAGTAATTTTCATTTTCGACATGCGGCTGGTGATGATATGCTGCTCTACGGAAGCACCGAGAGTACGAAGAACGCTGTCCACTTGATCTTCAGTGGGGAAAAAGTTCTCCCAAATTATTTGTCTCCTACTCCACCCATTGAACCGGAACATAAACTGATTCACGGCCAAGAGGTGATGGTTATTCCGGTGGCGGATTTGGTTCGGATGAAGCTCACTTCTTTTCGAGACAAGGATCGTGTTCATGTGCGCAGTCTGGATTCTGCTGGATTGATTACGCCTGCTGTTGAGGGGCGACTCAGTCCTGAACTGTTGGAAAGACTTCAGCATATTAGAGTGACGGAGTGAAGTCGCAAAGCGAATGAAGTTGAGATAGTGGACTATCACTGAGTTAGTTATGACCAAGACAACCAAATTGCTTGACCCAATTCATCCCGGCGAAATCCTGGCTGAGGACTTCATGAAGCCCCTCGGCATGAGCATCAATCGCCTTGCGCGCGATCTTCATGTTCCACCAAATCGGATCCACGGGATCGTTCATTTTACTCGCGCAATCACTGCCGACACTGCTCTGCGACTTGGAGCTTATTTCGGCAATACACCGGAGACTTGGATAAACTTACAGTCCGAATACGATTTACGCATCGCCCGAGAAGCAGCTTAGTATCTGACTTTACCCGCATCAAGCTTGAGTAATCCATAGGTTCACGGTATATAATGACCCAACCATGGACTCCCGATTTCTCACACTCCTTCTGCTATCTACCGGCAGCCTCTTCGCCCAAAATTCTACCCAAGCCGGTAAGTTCGTTGTAGAGCATCCAACACTTCTGAACCTTGGTTTTGAATG
>JAYWBH010000206.1:0-6672 GCA_043781815.1 Bryobacterales bacterium
AGCCGCCGTAATGGTTCGTTATGAAGGAAAGTTGAGTGTGGTTCCGGTTACCGTACTTGCTGGCAAAACAGGTTTCAACTGGGCCAATGCCGGTGAGAATAACTACATTGATAAGCATGTGAACTCCAAGCTGGCCAGGCTGCAACTGCTGCCATCGGATCTATCAGGCGATGCCGAATTCCTGCGTCGTGTGAGTTTCGATCTGGTGGGTGTGCCCCCAACACCGAATGAGATTCGGGCTTTTACCGCTGATAAAACTGAAACGACGAAGAAGCGCACAGCGATGATCGACAAGCTGATGGCCCGTCCGGAGTTCGTCAATCACTGGTCGGTGAAGTGGAGCGACTTACTGCAAGTGAATCGAACCAAATTAGGTGAAAAAGGGGCATGGGCGTTCCATGAATGGATTCGTGATTCACTGGCTGCCAACAAACCTTACGACAAAATGGTGAAGGAACTGTTGACGGCGCGTGGGTCTACTTATCAAAATCCACCAGCTAACTTTTTCCGTTTTACAGCGGAACCGAAAGTAGCCATGGAGACGGCAACGCAGTTGTTTATGGGCGTCCGCATGACTTGCGCGCAATGCCACGATCATCCGTTTGAACAGTGGACGCAGAACCAGTATTACCAACTGACGGCGTTTTTCGGCAAGACTACAGTGAAATCGGGCATGGATTCTGAAGAAGGTGTGATCTACGACAAGCGCGAAGATTTCGACATTAAGCATCCCAAAGATGGTCGTGTGATGAATCCTAAATTCCTGTTTGCCAACGATAAGTTTGGGGTGAAGGATGAAGAGTTGCGGGAGAGTCTGGCGAATTGGTTGACCGCCCGCGAAAATCCGTATTTCGCCAAAGCAATGGCCAATCGCCTGTGGAGCTACTTCATGGGGAAAGGGATTATTGATCCAGTGGACGATATTCGCGCATCGAACCCGCCCTCCAACGCACCTTTATTGGAAGCATTGACCAAGGATTTTCTGGAGCATAATTTCGACGTGCGCCATTTGATCCGAACGATTGTCAATTCGCGAGCCTATCAACTGAGTTACAAAGTGAATGATTGGAATGGCGAAGATGAATTGAACTATAGCCACGCTTTGCCCAGAAGGCTGAGTGCGGAACAGTTGTTTGACGCAGTGCAATCGGCAACCGGCAGTAAACGCAAATTTCCAGAAGTTCCAGAAGAGGCCAAGGCGCAGGATTTTGTAGATCCGCATGTGGCCAAAGGCGGGTTCCTGGACCTGTTTGGACGTCCAGAACGGCAGACTTCCTGCGAGTGCGAACGACGTACTGACGTAAGTCTGGTGCAGGCTCTAAATTTGTTAAATGGCAGCATGATTGCCGATTCGATTGCTGATCCGGAAGGCCGCCTGGCCAAGCTTCTGGTAAAGAACGTCAGCAACAAGGAATTGGCGGAAGAGCTCTATTTGGCCGGTTTGGGCCGTTATCCCCAGCCCAGCGAACTGGTTAAGGCGGATGAATATCTTTCTAAAGGAGATCGTGGCGAACGTGCGCAGGATCTGATGTGGGCTTTGCTCAACTCAAACGGGTTCCTTTTCAATCAATAGCGACGTTTCCGACTATTGGACGTTGATCTGCGTCTAGATATAAGATGAACAGAATGTACAACTATTTGTTTGGCTTTGCCATTTGCAACTTGCTGGTTTCAATTGGCTTAGCCCAACCGGGTATGGTGGCACCAAAGAAGTCTGCCGCTACCGTAAAGCCAGTGGTAACCAGTCCGGCGGTGGCTGGCGGAATTTTCAATCAAGCTCCTCCGCTGGTGAATAACGCGCTGATCGCCAATGTCAGCAAGTTTTACCAACTGCAAGTAGAAGGCAAGTTCCGGCAATGTATCCCGCTGGTGGCCGATGAAAGCCAGGATGACTATTTCAACATTGAAAAGTCAAAATATCGCGGTTTTGAAATCGTCAAAGTGGAGTACAAAGACAACTTTAAGAAGGCGGTAATCACGCTGAAGGTTGGCATTACCTACGTTTTCCACGGAGAAGCTGTGCCGTTAGAGGCGCCGATTGCTTCCAATTGGAAGCTGGAAAAGGGCATTTGGAAGTGGTATTTGAACAAAAATGTGGCGCATACGACACCTTTTGGTGGCTTAAGTGCCGGTCCAGGCAACCCGGAAGATCATTTGGTGACACGGCCGAAGTCGGTTCCCCAGTTGCTTGCCCAAGTCAGCATGGATAAACAGGATTTGCAGCTATCGAGCTTTGAAGATTCGAAGGCCGAAATCTTGATCTCCAACTTCATGCCCGGTGTTGTAACGCTGCTGCTGGACTACGAACTCTTACCCGGAATGACCGTAGCTCTTGAAAAGAAGGTACTGAAGTCTGGCGAAAAGACTCGGCTGCTGGTGGCCTATCATCCCGCTGATGCAGTTGCCAAGCCCATGCGCCGTGGTTTGTTGACGATAGAAGAAACCGGGGCTTCCATGCCCTTCAACATCACTTTCGCTGTTCCTGAAGAAGTGATGAAAACCATTCCCAAGTAATTGTGTTTGGCGAAGGAATTGCTTCTGCTTTGGGTGAGGTGACAGTTTCCTTTGCGCATTCCTTCTTCGCCCGTTATTTCCCGGCAGCAGTTTGCTGTAAACGCCCGTTCTCAAAGCGGACCGGTAGCGTTTAGTCTTTTGAATAGTGATACATCCAAGCCCGTGATTTCTACTGGCAAAAAACTTGTTTCAGTTTCCTCGCTGCTGGCAAAGCATGTGGCCGATACCAGCAGCCCGTTTGCAGACGTTCCCAACCGTCCCGGAACGCGGCAAAATTCTGGCACAGACAGTTCTTTGACGCCAACAAAGCAATCCACCGCCCGCGATCCGACCCCTGCCGTCGCTCTAACAGGAAATGTTGGAGCGGATGCCATTTCCTTGTTGTCGGCTGATCTATTAAAGCGCGGTATCGATCCCGCCTCACTCGGATTCACTTATTCCGAACAAACGGTGGGGTATCCAGGAGGATCGTACGTGAACAGACTGATTACCGCAAGGGTGAATGGCCAAACAGAGAATTACAACGCCGAACTGGTGCTAAAGAACCCACAGATTGCAACAACGGAAATCCTCCGTTTGATGCCGGGATACAGAAGTACTTAATCACTCACTTTCCCGTCTTGACCGCAGCCTGGTAAGCAGCACTGGCGATGCGGGCGATGACTGATTCGCGTGTCACTTGGTCAGCAGTGGAATCGGTAACGAAGATCGCAATGGCTAATTTGCTGCCTGACGGAAGGGCCACAAGCCCAATGTCATTCGTTGCATGGGCGAGGCCATTTTTGACACCGGATGTGCCAGTTTTGTGCATAATGATCGTTCCAGGCGGAAGCTGGCCCTTGATGCGATTCGGCCCGCTGGGCGAATCCCGCATCCAGCCAAGCAGCAGGCTGTTGTGTTCGGTATTCAACGGCGAATTCCTGTTGAGCCTCAGAAGAAGTTGCACGGCTGCGGCTGGTTCAAACCAATTGCGATACTGCGCCGTAACGTCGCGATGAAGGGTAGCTTCATTGTCTTGCAGATGAAAACCGTTGACGCCGATTTTCCGGATGTATTTGTCCACCACAGCAGGGCCACCAAGGATTCGCAGAATAATTTCGGTGGCAGCGTTGTCACTTAAAGTGACCGCCGCCTGCAGCAATTCGCGTAATGGAATGTCTACTTCCGCCTGCGGGTATTTGTCCTGCAAGGGGCTATAAGTTGTGGGTAAAATTCGATCCGTAGCCAGGAAGCGAATGGGCTGATCCAGCGAAAATTGTCCACTTTCCACCATGTGAAACGCAGTGATGGCCAATGGGAGTTTAAATACCGATTGCATGGGTGGGTGATTGCGGGGATTCAGATCGCAATTAACCGCTGTTCCGGGGAGTGAACAGGCAACCGACACCTTGCCCTGTGCCTCCGCCGCAATCGCGCGGATCTGGCGCTGCAGTGCATCCTGCCCAAAGATTGGGGCGATGCAACACCAGGCAAACAGCATTACGAACCTTTTAGTTCCCATTAAAAGTGGACCTTCAAAGCCAGTTGAATCACCCGCCAGCTTTCTCCATTGGAATTGGTGGTTGCCGAACTTGCCGTTGACAATGTGACGCAGCAGGCCTGGCCAAAAACACCAGACGTAATCGCCGGACTTCCCACAGAAGCATCGCGTGGATTGCGGAAATTGGGATGGTTCAGCGCATTGAACAGCTCTGTGCGGAAGACCATTTTCACGCGTTCCGTCAGTTGGAAGCCCTTGGTAATGCCCGCATCCAGGTTCCAGTAAGATGGGCCTTGAAAGATATTGCGACCCAATCCCAGATCGCCAGGGTTGGGGAATGTGAACGCATCGGCATTGGCGAAAAAGACGGGCCCAACCACACCATCTTTATTCTGTAACTGGGCCTGTTGCAAGGAAACCCCTGGCTTCAGCGCAGCCCGCGATTGCGAGGTGAAGTTCGCAGTCAATACACCAGAACGGACACTGAACGGTTCGCCAGATTGGTAAGTGTAAATCCCATTGAGACTCCACCCGCCCAGCAGCGCATTGACCGCCTTATTATCGGTGGAGATCAGCTTTTTCCCTTTGCCGAAAGGCAGTTCGTAAATGCCTGTCATGTTCACTACATGCCGCTGATCGAAATCGGAACGGGCACGTTCATTCTGATAATTGCGCCCATCCACAGGGGTGCGTGAGTTTGTTGTAGTAAGTCCACCGCCCACGGTTGAACCTACAGGATCAATGGAAAGGTTATCAATGGACTTACTCAAGGAGTAAGACCCGGCAAGCAGCAGACCGGTTGCATCATAGCGCTTGCGAAAGGTCATCTGGGCGGCATGGTAATTAGAATCGCCACCATTATCCAGCACTAGAATCTGGTTGAACTGCTGATTCGGCCGCAGCTTTGCGGCAAGAAAGTTCTGTTCCACGCGGCCTGCAAAGTTACCGGCAGCGTTCTGCCCAAGATCGGTAGTGGTGGTTGCCGAATTAACGAAAGCCTGGTTGACAATGCCTTGCTGCAAAATGGGCACTGTTACGGCACCGGTGCAAGCGGCGCCACTCACCAGCGTGCCATCAGGACGACAGCCGCCACCCAGCCCTGTATTCTTCTGCATGGCCAGGAACGACGGCAGAATAGGCTTGGCATCAATCTGGTTGGCATCCCAGGAACGATACAGTCGAACACCACGACGTCCCACATAACCTACCGAAACCACGTATCCATAAGCCAACTCTCGTTGAACTGTGAGGTTCCATTGATGAACCGTGGGCAACTTCATTTGCGGATCAAATACGCGAACGTTGGGGGCATTTCCTAAAAGTTGTGAAGGCGGCGAAAGGAACGTGGAAGGCTTTACGGTGGGCGCAGTCATTTCATTGGCAAATCCTGCGCCTATGCGCACATCTTTCACGGCCTGGCATCCGTTGGTTGTGGTTTGCACTCCGCTGGGGAACGATGAGTTACAGGTATACGTTTGCCCAGGCACACTTGCGGCAACGGAAGTAACTTGGAAGCTGCTCAGAGGGTCGAATGAAATGCCGTAGCCGGACCGGATCACGGTCCTGGTGGAATTACGGGGAGACCATGTGAATCCAAAGCGTGGGGCAATGGCCCCTGCGTTGAAGTTTTCAAACCAGCGAGCAGAATTGACAAACGTGACCGGACCCTGGCTGCCGTCAATGGCTTTGTTGGGAACATAAGCGCGGTTGCCTGCTTCGCTAGGGGGTGGGTTCAACTCCCATCGGAAACCGTAGTTCAAAGTCAGGTTTGGGCGTAACTTGAATTCATCTTGCGCAAAAACATTGTACTGCTTGGAACGCTGGCCTTGTGACCATAATGTAACTCCGTTGCCGGAACGGAATGGTAGAAAGGTATCGTTGCGTAAGTCGCCGAGAAACACTTGAGTAAGTCCGGCGGGAATGCCCAGCAGGTCGTTGATGGTGCCCTGCAATCGACTCAGGTCGGTGGCAGAGATACCGGCTGTCGTAGTAGTGGCCAGGCTCGGAAGCCCAAAGGCAGCGGCTGGTGGACGGGTGGTTCGGGAAAGCGAAATCGCTGGCGTAAGACTGGTTCCACCAACGTCACCGCGCTGATCGTTATGCTGATACATACGGATGTTCAAACCGAATCGCATGACATGCTTCCCGCTAAGGTAGCTCAGATTTTCGACAATTTGTGGCGTATTCACTGCACGATACGTGCGAGGGTTGGCGGTGTAATCAACGGTTGAGTTATTGAATGTGAACCGCGGAGTGTTGGGAAACAGCGGATTGGCTTCGCCCTGCGTGAACAGAAACTGCCAACGGGAGAAGCCCAGCGTCAGTTCGTTTACCAGCCTTGGAGACAACACACTGCGGAAGCCCAGTGCCGCGTTCATGGCTGGACGGAACACTTCACCGCGCGCCGGATAGCCGGGAATCACCACCGGACGGCTGTTCCCCGGGTCTCCATTGAGGCTGTTTTGTTCTGCACCCAGATAGCGGAAAAAGACATTGTGCTTCTCATTGATGGTGTGGTCTACCCGCACCATATATTGCGGACCGCGCACGCGCACTGGCGTATTCCATTGATAGTTACCCAGGTTCAACCCATCGCCAGAATTGTAGGAATTGGGTGCAGGATAACCGCCCAGTACGGATTTCACCGCTGAATCCAGACCAACTTTGGCCGGGTCATT
>JAYWBH010000207.1:0-6669 GCA_043781815.1 Bryobacterales bacterium
ACCATGCGGTGACGTTCTTAAAGGGGCATGGGGCGGAGCCTGCGCAAGATCCGTTCTTCCTCTATCTGGCGTTTCACTCTCCGCATTTTCCATTACAAGCCCCACCCGCCGATATTGAGCATTACCAGGGTAAGTTCGCGGAAGGCTGGGACACTGCCAGGGAACGCAAGGGTCAGCGGATGTTGAAAATGGGGCTGGTGAACCATCCTATTGCTCCGCTGGAACCTGCAATGTGGACCCAATGGAACACGCCGGATAAAGAGCTGATTGAAAAAATAGGAACGGGTGAAGTGGCTCGTGCCGTGCCGTGGTCCACTCTAACTGCCGAACAGAAAGAGTTCCAGCGGACGAAGATGGCAATTCACGCGGCCATGATCACGCGCATGGATATTGAGATCGGCAAGGTGGTGAAACAAGTGGAAGCCATGGGAGCTGCGCGCGACACTGTCATTTTATTCCTATCAGATAACGGAGCAAGTTCAGAGCAGTTGATTCGCGGTGATGGGCATGATCGCAATGCACCTGCCGGGTCAGCGGCCACGCACTTGGGACTGGGACCGGGTTGGGCATCGTGTTCCAATGCGCCATTTCGCTTGCATAAATCCTGGGTGAATGAAGGCGGCATTGCGTCGCCACTGATTGTTCATTGGCCTAACGGCATCAAAGATCAGAATAAATTGCGGCATGAGCCGTGCCACTTTGTAGACATCCTACCGACACTTGTCGATCTTGCCGGCGGCCACACTTCCGATCTTGCTGGACGCAGCATCGCACCGGCATTTCGTAAAGACGGAACTGCACCGCATGAATTCCTGTATTTCAATCACAGCAATAATCGTGCGATTCGCGTGGGCGATTGGAAGTTGATCGCCACTGGCAAAGAGGGCGAGTGGGAACTTTATAACTTGAAGAAGGATCGCGGAGAGCAACATAACCTGGCTGCAGCGCAGCCCGATCGTGTAAAGAAAATGGCCGCAACGTGGCAGCAGAAAGACGATGAGTATGCGCGAGTTCGCGAGGCTGCACCGCCCACTAAGAAGCGCCGCATGAATACCGGTGCCGCCTAAGCTCCGATATAATAACCGCATTGCCCATGCACAACTCCGCTCGAATTCTGATCCCCTTGCTTTGTGGGGGGACCCTCCTTGCTCAGGACACCTCCTTTACAAACAAAGTAAAGCCCATCTTTGAGGCAAAGTGTGTGGCTTGTCATGGTGCGGTTCCCCAAGGCAAGCTGGACTTACGCACGCCGGAAGCGGTGTTGAAAGGCGGTGCGTCTGGTCCAACAGTAGTGGCTGGCGATGCGGCGAAAAGTCTGTTGATCGACAAATTGGTTACCAATCAAATGCCGCCTGGAAAGGTGAAACTGACGGCTGCGGAAATTGATCAGATTCGTTTCTGGATTGACAAGGATCTGAAACCAGTTCCAGTGGTTGAAGCGGCAGTTCGCGAACAGGATGCACACGCCGTATTGCAGGCTCGCTGCGTGATTTGTCATGGCAGCGGTCAGAAGATGGGTGGTCTGGATTTGCGCACAGTTGCCAGTCGTTTGAAGGGTGGCAAGTCTGGCCCGGCGCTTGTTCCAGGTAAGCCGGAAGAGAGCCTGATGTATAAGAGAATCGCCAAAGGTGAGATGCCTCCCGATAAGATGGCCAAAGACTTGGCAGTGGAATTGGTGACGCCCAATGAATCGGAAACCATTCGAGCCTGGATCGCATCTGGTGCCCCGGCGCCCTTGCCTATAGCCGTCGCCGCAGACGCCATCGTCAAGAAAGAGGCGCAACAATTTTGGTCGTTCCAGCCGCCTGTGCGACCTTCCGTTCCTACTGCCAGGAATCAGACGCTGGTTAAAAATCCAATTGACGCTTTTCTTTTGCAGAAGCTTGAAGCAAAGAATATGAGCTTTGCCAAGCAAGCGGATCGGCTGGCTTTGATGCGCCGCGCTTATCTTGATCTGATTGGTCTGCTGCCCACCAAAGCGCAGATCAACGCTTATCTCAACGACAAATCTTCCGATGCTTACGAGAAGCTGGTGGATCAACTATTAGCTTCGCCGCACTATGGGGAACGTTGGGGTCAGCATTGGCTGGACCTGGCTGGCTATTCCGATTCGGAGGGTTTCGGTCAAGACGACGGCGTCCGCCCCTACGCTTGGCGATATCGCGATTATGTGATTCGCTCACTCAATCAGGACAAGCCTTACACGCAGTTTCTTACCGAGCAAATTGCTGGTGATGAAATGTCTAACGATTGGAAATCGGCGAAAGGGACGGCCAATCAGCAGATGATAGACCGCCTTGCCGCTACTGGTTTTCTGCGCACTGTGCCTGATCCAACCAATTCCAATGAACGTGGTTTGATCGCTGAACGGATGAACATTGTGGCTGATGAAGTGGAAGTGTTAGCGTCTTCAGTGATGGGCCTGACCGTGGGCTGTGCCCGTTGCCACAATCATAAATACGATCCTATTCCGCAGCGCGATTATTACCGCATCAGCGCTATCCTGCAAGGTGCCTACGATCCTTACGAATGGAAAACTCCTAATAAACGGGAACTCCCATTAGCGCTGGAAAGTGAGGTGCAGGAAATTACGAAACACAATGAACCGTTTGAAGCGGAGCTGAAAAAAGTTCAAGAAGAGTTGAAGAAGGTTAGCGAGCCGTTTCGCAAAGTATTGATTGAAGAACGGCTAGCGGCTTTGCCTGTCGATGTTCGTGAAGATCTACGTGCGGCGAATGACACCGCCGATGAGAAGCGAACAGATCTTCAAAAATATCTGGTCACAAAATTCAAATCCACTTTCGAAATCAACAACCGCGAATTGTCGCGCAAGTATCCTGACCTGCAAGCGAAGACGCAGCCGCTGCAACGTCAAATCGGTGAGATCAGGGGCAAGCTGACGGCGAAACCACATGTACGAATTCTGACTGATAACGAAGAGCCTTCCATTCCCTATCTGTTGCGTCGCGGTGATCCGGTTGGCTTTGGAGACCCTGTAGAACCAGGGGTCCCAGCGGTTCTCACCAACGCCAACTTGAAACCGTACCAACCTGTTTCGCCATTCGCCGGTTCAACGGGTCGACGTCTGGCGTTGGCCAATTGGTTGACCCAACCCAATCATCCGTTGACGGCGCGTGTTGCTGTGAATCAGATTTGGATGCGCCATTTCGGACGAGGTATTGTCCCTACGGTTTCCAACTTCGGACATTCCGGCATTGCCCCCAGCCATCCCGAACTGCTCGATTGGTTGGCCACGGAATTCGTCAAAAATGGATGGAGCATGAAATCGATGCATCGGCTGATGATGACGTCGCAAGCCTATCGGCAGGAATCGCGCAGTGTGGAATCGGTGATCACCGCCGATCCTGAAAACGCACTGCTGTCACGCATGCCCTTCCGTCGCATGGATGCTGAAACACTTTACGATTCGTTGATCACCGCCGCTGGTCGCCTGGATCCAACATCGTTGGGCCCTCCTACGGATATTGAAGTGGGGCCGGATAAAGAGGTGACAGTGAAGGCTTCGAAAGCCGGTTTCCGCCGGGCCATCTTTGTGCTGCATCGTCGCCAGACACCGGTTTCATTGCTCGATTCGTTTGATCAACCACCCATGACGCCGAACTGCACAGAGCGTCGGCGATCCAATGTTGCCACGCAAGCACTCCACATGATGAATGGATCCATGACCTGGGAACTGGCCCGTTACATGGCTGGTCGCGTGGTGGACGAAGCGGATGGCGATCGATCCAAGCTGATTGAGAATGTTTATCTGCGGGCCTATTCAAGGGTTCCCAGTGATGTAGAAGTCACAGAAGGCTTAGCGGCGATTGACGATTTCCGTAAGCAGTGGCCTGCCCGTTTGGAGTCTGATAATAGCGACGCCCCGCGTTCTGCAAGTGCCCAGTGGATGGCTGTTGCCAACTACTGCCACGCCATTTTGAACTCCGCTGAATTTAGCTTTATTGATTAAGAAGTTGATTAAGGACAACTGAAAATGCCACAGAACACACGACGCGATTTCTTTTCCACAATGGTGGATGGCTTGCACGGGGCAGCCCTTGCATCGCTACTAGGCTCTGACCTTTTTCAAGCGCAAGCACTGGCCAGTTCCAATGTTTACGACCTTAGCCCGAAGCAACCTCACTTCAAGCCCAAGGCCAAAGCGGTCATTCATTTATTTATGAATGGTGGACCCAGCCAGGTGGATTTATTCGATCAAAAGCCCTTGCTCAAAAAGCTGGCTGGAACTGCTCCCAGTCGTGAGTTGAGCTTCGCAATTTCCAATGGGAAAGATGCCGGTACGCTGATGCCATCGCCCTACGAGTTCAAGAAACATGGCCAGAGCGGTATGGAAATTTCAAGCGCATTGCCCCACTTAAGCGAGTGTGTCGACGACATTGCGCTGATCCGTTCCATGTACGGCGAACATGCCAATCATGAACCGGCGTTGTTCCTGATGCACTCCGGTCGGACCATTGCCAGCCGCCCGTCGGTGGGCGCCTGGGTTTCTTATGGACTGGGCACAGAGAACCAAAATCTACCAGCCTATGTGGTGCTGGACGATCCTAAAGGCTTGCCCATCAATGGCATTTCCAATTGGCAATCGGCGTGGCTACCGCCGCTCTATCAAGGGACTCGATTTCGTACGGAAGGTCCGCCAGTGTTGAATCTGGAACCACGTCCAGAGATTCCATCGCCATTAGTTGAGGCCGAGCGAACGTTGGTTCGCAAACTGGATGAAGCGCATCGTAAACAGCGTCCCTATCAGCCAGAGTTGGACGCGCGAATATCCAGTTACGAACTGGCGGCGAAGATGCAAATGGCAGCGTCGGATGCGTTGGATTTGAATAAAGAAAGCGAAGCCACCCGGGAAGCCTATGGGTTGAACGATCCAACAACGGCGTCCTACGGCAAGCGTTGCCTGATGGCTCGGCGATTGATTGAACGTGGCGTGCGTTTTGTGCAGCTCTACATTGAATCGCAAATTTTCGATAGCCATGGCGATCTGCAATCCAGCTTGAATTACGCTTGCGGAAAAACAGATAAGCCGGTTGCCGCTTTACTGAAAGATTTGAAGCAACGCGGATTGCTGGATTCCACATTAGTCATATGGGGTGGGGAATTTGGACGTCTGCCAATTTCGCAAGGGGCAGGGAAGGCCGCCGGTCGGGATCACGGGCCAAATGGATTCAGTGTCTGGATCGCTGGCGGTGGGGCCAAGGGTGGAACCGTGTATGGTTCCACGGATGATATCGGTTTCAAAGCCGAGGAAAATCGAGTGAGTGTTCACGATTTCCATGCGACCATTCTGCACATGTTAGGTCTGAACGCTCGGGACTTAGTGTTGGAGCGGCAGGGATTGAAAGAGCGGTTGACCGATCAATTCCCGGCGCGCGTTGTCACTGAAGTTCTGGCTTAGGCCCAACTGATCTCCACCACTTGATCCATTGGCGATATGCCCGTAATGAACAGCGAAGGCCCTTCCAGCTTATGTTCGGCACCTCTGATTTCTAAATAACGATGCGGAGCGGTGCCCGGGCCAATCTTTAAAACATCGTTCCCTTTGCGATACTCCGCCGTGCCGCTTTCCAGCAGATTGTAATCCGTTTTAACACTGGTGGTTCCGGTCAGCTTGCCCCCTGCTCGGAAGTTGATTTCAAGCGCCACTGGGACGTCCTTCGTCCCCAATGCACGCACTCGGATTCGGAAAGATGTGGGGGTTTCTGTGATCAGAACCGATTGCGTGAATTTGGAAACTTCCGACTGCTTCCGTTCTTTCCGGGTGCTATCGTAATTGTCCACTGTGATGCGGCGGGCTGGGGTGAAGGGTTGAAAGTATGGGCCCTCTAATTTCTGTTCCAACAGATAGCCATCAGCGGTTTTCTTTACCTCTTCACTCTTAAACTGACCCTTTCCAAAGAACGCAGAAGCCAACCGCACACCATTAATTACTGCCTCACCTTTGCGAAATGCAAAGAACACTGAGTTGTCCTTAAAGATCGACGCGCTGCGTTCCTGACGGCGGATGCGGGTTACGCCCACCACCGGAAACGTCCTTTCGTAATCGACAGGCAGTGGCTGTTCGGCCACCTTTGGATCAATCAGTTCGGGGAACTCCATCAACGCGCCCAATGACCAGGCAGTCTTCTTCATGGCGTTGGCCAGAGTCGCGTATTTCCCATTGTTATCGTGCACGGCGAGGTAGGCCAAGGGCACCCAGTAACCAGCCATGGTGTAGCGCATGAACGCATCCTGACGATGCGAAATCTCTGTCACCACTTCGTAATCGGCATGCATCAGGTACATCATGGCGTCCAGATTTTTGCGAACCACGGCAAACAGTTCCGGCTTGTTCATCTTGATGGCCGTATTCAGCAATCCACGGTCGCAAACGGTGTTGTACATACCGAACGACCGCTCTGTGTATTGGCCATCGGCATCCTGATCAATGCCTTCGGCAAGCCACTGTTCCGCACGACGCACCAGTGCTGGATCGGGCATCACCTGATGCAGCGCGGCCAAGGCTCCGCACATCATCCAGCGGTGATTGGGTGTATGGACTCCTCCATGGATAAGTCCACGTTTGGCGTTCACCAGGAACGGGCGCATCACCTCAAACACTCCCGGGAATCCGTATTTTTGCGCGTTCGATGCGGTTGTTCCGGCCGT
>JAYWBH010000208.1:0-6656 GCA_043781815.1 Bryobacterales bacterium
CCCGCGTGTTTCCACGTTTAGTGGCCAGAATTAAGAGGAAACACGCGGGCTGTCCCCATGTTATTTTACCCCTCCAATTTCTCCAACCCCTGGCGCCCTCTCTGGAGATATTCTGAAGTAGTCAACTTCACCTCCCATGCGATTGGTAACTTGGAACTGCTGCCGTGGCCCCTACTTGACGAAGGTGCAACTCCTGGACATACTTGTTCCAGATATCGCGGTCATTCAAGAGTGTGCCAGACCAATAATTCAAACCGACCGCTGTCTGTGGTTTGGGGATAACCCGCGCCAAGGCTTAGCCGTCCAGGCCTACGGTCAGTACCGATTGCGTGCGCTTCCCCCAATCGATGATGTTCCAAATTACGTGATTCCCGTGGAAGTAATTGGCCCGAACCATTTCCTGCTCATCGCGGTTTGGTCGAAGCGTGACCCGCGTGGCCATTACGTCGAAGGCGTCGTTCGCGCAGTTCAGCAGTATCGCAGTCTTTTCGCACAGTACCCAACGGTGCTGGTTGGCGACCTCAATTCCAATGCAATTTGGGATTCATCGCACCGGGTTGATCGCAGCCATAGCGCCTTAGTAACCCTGCTCTCCGAACTCGGCTTGGTGAGTAGCTATCATTCCTTTTACAACGAAGCTCATGGAGAAGAGTCGCAACCCACCTTCTATTTCCAATGGAAACAGCCAAATCCCTTTCACCTGGATTACTGCTTCATCCCGCAAGAATGGGCAGCCAGGATGCACGGCGTAAAGGTGGGATCCTACGAAGACTGGAAAAGCTACAGTGACCATCGCCCAATCCTGGTTGAGCTTACGGACTCAGCAGTTGACGTAAGTCACAGCAAATACAGCTTATAACCAGGATTTGAGCGCTCTGAAGTTTCGATAACCACCACTAAAATATATCGCTAACAATTGATTCCAGAACTTTGAACGGTGAAACGGGTTTTTACTACTCGAAAGAGTTTTCTTTGCATCTTCTTACGCGACTCCTAATTCCCGTTGCCCTGTTCAGCCAGTTGGCCCACGCCCAAATGGGTTGGCCAGTGGCATGGAAGGATAAGCCGGTGGCCCGCTGGACAGATGCCGATGCTCGGCTGGTCCTCACAGAATCTCCCTGGTCTAAACAAGTTGAACCTATTGTTAAGCAAGGCAATGGACCCCGTGGTCGTGGTGTTGGAATCGGCAGGGGTGGGATTGGAATTGGAATGGGCGGTCCACGGATGGGGGGCGGTCGTGGTGGCGGACGCGGTGGACCCGGTGGAATGCCTGCAGGTCGCGGGATGGACCCTGGTGGTCGACCTCCTTCTGAAGACATTGCTCCCCGTTCCATTAACCCGGTGACAATTCGCTGGGAAAGCGCTTTGCCCGTTCAGGAAGCGGAACTGAAAACTGCCGATGGGAATGCCCCCATTGTGGACGAATCGAATTACGCCATTGCCGTGGTGGGGTTGCCCAGTCGGTTAGCCGTAGGCGATCCGCAAGTTTTGGCGAAGCAGTGGAAGGGTCAAGCAAAATTGAAACGTGCTGGCAAGAAAGACGTCAAACCAGTTGAGGTCAGAGTGCTGCCCCGCGACGATGGGTTAGTTGTGATGTACTTGTTTTCACGGATGAATGAAATCACAGCGAATGATCGGGAAGTGGAGTTCGAAGCTGTTGTCGGGCCCTTGGAATTGAAACAAACCTTCACGCTAAGTGAAATGAGTTACGCCGGCAAGCTTGAGTTGTAGTCTTCTTAACCAATAATACTTATGAAACTTCTAACGTTCCTTAATGGAGCGGCTGTGGCACTTTTTGCCATGAGCGGCTTAACATTTTCTCAAACGCAAAATCGTTACGCTCTTATCCTGGAAGATACTCCAGTGATGATGCAGATGGAAAGTCGATCAGAACTGTCTTCGGCCAAAACGAAGTTGTATCATGCAAATCTTTTGACAAAGCAACGTAATGTGATCGCCGAATTGAACAAGCGTAATGTGAACGTCACCGGGTCTGTTTCCACTATCGCCAACGCTGTTTTTGTGGTGGCCACGCCTGATGCGATTGCTGAAATGAGCAAGCTTCCAGGAGTTTTGGGGGCCGTGCGTTTGCACAAGTATCAGACGAAGATGAATCGTGCATTGCAGTTGATCAATGCACAGGCGGCTTGGGGAGTGGTTGGCGGCGCAGCCAATGCCGGGGCTGGGATTAAGATTGGCATTCTGGATTCGGGGATCGATCAGACCAATGCAGCGTTTCAGGATAGTTCTTTGAAAGTGCCATTAGGGTATCCAATTTGCAATGGCACCGATTGCGCCTTCACTAACAATAAAGTGATTGTGGCACGCAGTTACACTCGAATGCTTTCCGCAGGTAGCGATCCGAACAATCCCGCCGCCGATTCCCATCCCGATGATTATTCGCCGCGTGATCGTAGCGGACACGGCACCGCTGCTGCATCCTGCGCTGCTGGTGTTCCAGTGAACGGAGTGGCCCCTATTTCCGGCGTTGCACCGAAGGCTTGGTTGGGAAATTATCGGATTTTTGGATCGCCCCAGGTGAACGATACTACCTCCGATGACGTCATTCTGAAAGCGCTGGACGATGCGTTTAATGATGGTATGGACATTGTTTCATTCTCTGTGGGTGGTCCGGCGTTTTCTGGTCCTCTAGATGTAGGGGCCATTTGTGGCAATCCCAACGGAGTGCCGTGTGACCTTTCGGCAAAGGTATTTGACGATGTAGCGAAGAAAGGAATGATCATTGTTGCCGCTGCTGGTAACGAAGGTTTTGATGGTACAGCAAACGGTCCCACTTACGGAACCATTGGTTCGCCCGGCAGCGCACCTTCAGTGATCGCCGCAGGGGCCAGCACGAATTCGCACGATTTCGATGCGGTACTTACCGTTCCAGGAGCGAACGTGCCTGCATCCTTAAAATCGATCCCAGTGCAAGTCGGCGATAGTAATGTGCCCCCGGGGTCAACTACGGCACCTTTGCGGGATGCCACTGCTACAGGGAACGATGGGTTGGGTTGCATTGCATTTCCTGCAGCGTCGTTAGTTGGAACCGTGGCTTTGATTCAGCGCGGAAGCTGCAATTTTTCCTTGAAGATTGCCAATGCCGAAGATGCGGGAGCGGTTGGCGTAGTATTCTACATGGCCGATTCCGCAGTTACTATCTCACCCAGTGGATTGGCAAATGCAACCGTTCCCGGCTTACTTATTTCAAATAGTGATGGCCTGGCATTGAAGAATTACATTGCCGCTAACCCGGAACATTTGATTACCATTGACCCCACTGGTGTAGAGATCAGTAACACACCAAACGTGCTGAGTTACTTTTCTTCTCTTGGTCCGAACACCGGTGATGCGGCACTGAAGCCAGACCTGCTTGCGCCAGGACAATACATTTATATGGCGGGCAGCGCACAGGATCCATTGGGAGAAGTTTATAGTTCCAGCGGGTTCGTAGTAGCCAGCGGAACCAGTTTTTCAACTCCCATCATTGCTGGTGCTGCGGCGTTGGTTAAGCAGCAACACCCTGGGTTTAATGCGGCACAAGTGAAATCCACATTGATGCAAACCGCGTCGCAGGACGTGCTGCGCGACTTTTTCTCGGGCGCGCCAGACGTCCGTGGGGTTGGCGCTGGCAAGTTGGACGCCGCTGCCGCAGTGAATAGTTTTGTCACAGTTACACCAGCTTCTTTTTCCTTTGGTGTTTTAAGGAGTGGCAGCCTTCCGCAGTTACAGCAATTACAAATTACGAACACTGGAAGTGCGTCGGTCAATGTTACATTAAGTGTCGTGGCGACTAAGGCAGCATCCGGAGTGTCTTTGGCGTTGAGTAAGCAGTCTGTTACTTTGGCGGCAGGGGCAACGGACAATCTTACGCTGACACTTGCAGGAAATGTTCCAGGGGCAGGAGCTTACTCGGGCGCAGTAGTTGTGCAAGGTGCTGGTGTTGCACTACGCATTCCATACCTTTTCCTGGTGGGGGATGGCCGAGTGTCCAATATGATTCCACTTACTGGAACATCCACCGATGGCACTGTAGGTGATTCTATTGTTGACGGCATCATCTCCTTTAAGTTAGTGGATAACTACGGGCTGCCTGTTGCTGGTATTGCCGCTAGTTTCATTGCACGCAATGGATCCAGCTTCCGGCAAGTGGACACCACAACCGACGCATTTGGCATCGCCGCAGCCGAGCCAGTGCTTGGGCCACAACCGGGTACTTACACTTTCACTGCGACCAGTGGTGGACTTCGTACCACTTACACGGTGTATGCCCGCGCCAAAGCGCAAATTGCTGCCAACGGAATTGTGAATGCCGCCAATTTTGATGCCGCCTTGCCAGTAGCTCCCGGATCCTATGCAACTATCTTTGGACTCAATTTGAGTGACTTCACAGACTATGCAAAAACACCTGCGCTGCCCATGGCCATCGGCGGTGTCCGAGTTAGTTTCGACGTGCCATCGGCGGGCATCAGCGTTCCCGGTCGATTGACTTTTGTAAGTGCGAAACAAGTGAATGTGCAGATTCCCTGGGAACTACAAAACCAAAGTTCCGTTTTGGTGAAGGTGATTGTTGGCGATACCAATGGAACGGTGGTCACGCTTCCACTGGCCAATGCGTCTCCTGGAATTTTTGAAGTGGGGACAAGTGCCGCAGCAGCTTTGGATAACGCGTTCAAGCTGGTTACGGCAACAAACCCAGTGAAGCGAGGTCAGGCGATTCAGATTTACGCCAACGGCCTGGGTCCGGTGACAAATCAACCAGCCTCTGGGGAACTGGCGTTGTCCAGCAAATTGTCGCAAACCACCACGGTGCCTGTTGTAATGATCGGCGGACTGCCAGCGCAAGTGCTGTTCAGCGGCCTGGCACCAGGGTTCCCAGGGTTGTACCAAGTGAATGTGATTGTCCCTTTGGGCTTGACGGTTGGGCAACAGAAACTTACCATTGCCATTGGTGGAAAGACGTCGAAGGAATCAGGGGTCGTTGTTCAGTAAAGTGGTCCAGTAGATAAGATAGTAGCCATGGATTCCGGTGTTCGATTCACCCTGAAGTTTTGGGGAGTGCGCGGATCAATACCCACGCCGCAAGTGGAAAATCTGCGCTATGGTGGCAACACGACGTGCCTGGAGATTCGTGCCCCCGGCCATCAGCCCATGGTCATTGACGCTGGTTCCGGAGTACGGCTATTGGGTAATGCGCTTGTTGCAGAACCCCTGATTACAATGCTATTCACGCATTTTCATTGGGACCACATACAGGGACTTCCGTTTTTCGCTCCAATGTTTCGGAAGGAATCAGCAGTCACGCTGGCATCGTCACATCCACCGCAGGATCTTCGCGACGTGTTTAATGCCATGTTACGAGCTCCGTTTCATCCCATTGACTTCGATTGCTTTTCCGCAATTACAGAGTTAAGGCAAGTGGCGGAACCCTGGCATCACGCCGGATTTGAGATTCGTCCTTTCGCACTGCATCATCCGCAAGGCGCGACTGGATATCGATTTGAGCGCGATGGAGCGGTGTTGGTGCATGCCAGCGACCATGAGCACGGTGACGCGTTGGCGGACCGCACGTTACTGGATCATTCCCGCAAGGCGGATATGTTGGTTTACGATGCACAATACACCCCACAAGAATATGAAAGTCAAAAGGGTCGAGGGCATAGCACCTGGCTCGCCGCAGTGAAGTTAGCAGCTATGGCTGACGTGAAGCGATTAGTGCTATTCCATCACGATCCAAGCCACAGCGATGATGTGTTGGAAGGAATTTTAGCGGAGGCACAGCGGGAATTTCCGCAGACGAGTTTGGCTCGGGAAGGGGGAGTCCTGGAGTTTTGAGCTGGACTACCTGGCGGGCAATTCTAATTGAGTAGATTCGGCAATCCGAATGGCGAGCTTCTTGAAGTCCTGGTAGCAATCCTTGACCGCTTCGATATTGGAGCCGATGGCCCCGTCGGCTGGTCGAAGATGGAACATGGGCTTGCGACTTTCCATGGCCAGCGGCATCAGGCTGCGGTAATGTTTCAACGTCGCAAGGCAAAACTTATCCTCTGTGACCGGGTATGGTTCAGGTAAGTTTGCGTCGTCGTTCAGCACTGAAGTATGGAATTCCGAAGGGATTTTACCCATCCATCGAAGGTGAGCTTTCACGGGCCGATCAACGCGGATGGCGTGTTGCATGACTACGTAACCTATGGGATGCATGTAGCCGGATGGGATAGGGTATGCCAAATCTGGGAGGAATCCCTTCTCTAAATTTCGCCAGGCGTCATGCCATTCTCTTAACTTGGGACCCATTGTTCTCAAGCCTTGTAAAGCAAAAACATCGGAAGACAAAGGGACAACTACATAATCCGCGCTTATAAGCGCCGACCGATTCATTGCTCCTAGGTTAGGCGCAACGTCCATTAACACAATGTCCGCTTCTCGATCTCCGCCTGCAGTGCGCGCCGTCCTATAGAGAGCCGTCATCACATTGAAGGCAGCCTCATCTCCGTTCTGGCACTTTGACCAGGCATCCGACAGTGTGTCTTCGAAACTGGAAAATTCAAGGTCTCCGGCAATCAAACCAATTTTTTGACTAACTGCCTCCACATGTGGCGTTAGTATGTTGTCACCTAAGCCGCGAATAATTGGGTCAATGACTCCTCGGATTGTTA
>JAYWBH010000209.1:0-6650 GCA_043781815.1 Bryobacterales bacterium
CACGTGGGGTCTGGTAATTACAATGCCGTCACAGCGCAACAGTATACCGATGTGGGGCTGTTCACATCCGACGAAGAAATTGGCGAGGATGCCACAGACCTGTTCAACTATTTAACAGGATATTCTACAAAAAAAGATTACAAGCGCTTGTTGGTGGCCCCGGTGAATTTGCGTCAGCGTTTTGAAGCCCTGATTCAACGGGAAATTGATCATCAGCGCAAAGGCAAAACTGGAAGAATCATTTTCAAGATGAACTCTTTGGTTGACCCTGGAATTATCCGTGCGCTATACCGGGCATCGCAAGCGGGGGTTTCCATTGACCTGTTGGTGCGCGGAGTCTGCTGCCTGCGGCCAGGAATTCCAGGGGTTAGCGACAATATCCGAGTGCGTAGTTTGGTGGGTAGATTTTTGGAACACAGCCGTCTTTATGGATTTCACAACAACGGTCAGGATGAAGTGTACATGGGGAGTGCCGATTTAATGCCACGCAATCTGGACCGACGGGTGGAGGTGTTAGTGCCACTTCTTTCACCGCATCTTATTTTGCGAGTGCAGCAGGAAATTTTTGGGGGTTACTTGGCAGATACCGTGAAATCGCGAAAGATGCTGCCCGACGGATCCTACAAAAAAGTGTATGCGCCGGGTGCGAAGAAAGTGAATATACAGGCTGAACTGTTAGGAAACGTAACCCCGAAAGGGTGAGCTACATTCCACCAGATGGGGAAGGTTTCTGTTTAACTTTCAAATCTCGCTCTGCTCTTAGCTTCTCGTAATCTTTCTGCTGATCTGGCGAAAGAAATGAATTGATTTTTTCGATCTGTTCGGACTTAATGCGGTTCATGTCTGGCTTCATACGGTCACGAACTTCTTTGAACTGCAGACGCGTTTGATCCAGCACAACATTCATTTGGCTAATCTGACTGTCCGTCATCTTCAGTTTCTGTTTCATTTCCGAAACATAGTCTTTGCGGAGCTGTTCAGGGGAGCGGGCCGAAATAGCTTCTACCGACTTTGCAGTGTATAGATGATAGCCAAATCCACCTACGGCGATCCCGCTGGTAAACACCAGCAGTAGGGCCAACGCTAATGACGATTGAGTGCGCTTCATTCCTCTTCCACCAATACGGGCTGTAGTCCATCCACCGGTTGGCTGGGCATTTGGTGCAACTCTGCCACAACTTCAAGATCTCGCAAATCATCCAGTGAATCCAAATAGGATGCTAGCGGATAACTGCCATGGGGGAAAGGCGTGATCAGGAAAAGTCCAAACACAAGACATAAGCTGGCCGAAGCTGCAACTAAATTGCGCGTCCAGGACACCACAAAGGATTGACGCCGACGAGCCTCAATCTTATTCCAAATACCCGGCGTGAAACCAGCCGACGGAACAGGGTCAGGATTGGCCGACCGAAAGGCATAAAACAATTTATCTAACTTTTGTTCAGAATCCATACAACTGCTCCTCGTACCACTAAATTCTACTCAGTATCGCTGTCCTTAGACAACTGGCCAGTTGCGGATAACGATTCCGCCAAAACTGCTTTGTCCCCTGACAGACGGCCGAAAGCTTTCAATACTCGCTGCCTGGCACGAAACAAGCGGACCTTCAAAGCATTCTCATTCACTTTGTAAACTTTTTCCAGTTCCTTCAGCGAGAGACCCTCAACCTCTTTCAAAGTCAATAAAATGCGATCTTCATCACTAACTTCACTCAACAAAGAGTTTACAAGTTCACGGACTTGCGCCCGCCGATCCTGTTCAATGCTTTGGTTGGTACTGGCCACTGCATCTGCCATCACCACCTGCTGTTCACTCAAGTCGCTCATCCGCGATTCCGTCCGACGCCGTTGCTTTCGCAAATAATCGTAAGCGGAATTCACTGTCAACCGATGCAGCCAGGGTTCAAACATTTCCGGCTCACGCAATTGATCCAGCGAAAAATACAAACGGACAAATACTTCCTGGGCCACATCTTCCACATCTTCCGGCTTGCCGATCAATCGTCCAATCGTGCCTAAAATTCGCTTCCGGTAGGCCTGAATCAACTGATTATAGGCCGATTCGTCGCCCTTTTGAGCACTTTTAACGAGCTCAAAATCAACTAACATTGCACGCCTACTTGGGCTGGCAAGATGTTCGCTGTTAGGATAGGCGTCGTCACGTACAGTTTAGGTTACAACAGGCTACGCTCAAATATACTTGCGTGTCGCTCAAGTGATTCATTCTTTTTTCGCTGGGGACGGTTTAGGTTACACTTTGCCAATGGATTCCCTTAATCTACCAGCCTGGTGGGCCCATTGCCAGGGGCTTGCTGGCGGTGCAAAGTCGCCCACTGCGGCAAAGATCCTTGAATCAGTAGGATGGTCCCGTTCGGTTGGGGGAGTGGGCCCTTACCTCACCCTTTTTTCACGAGGCAGGCATAGTCGACAATCAATCGATAAAGCGGTAGCCGATTGCGAAATTCATGAGTTACCAGCGGCTCGTGGCTGCACCTACGTGGTCCCTGCTTGCGATTTCGCCCTTGCCTTGACTTGTGCGCAAGGGACTGGCGATGAACAGGAAATGAAAGTGGCGCGTAAGCTGGGTGTAACCGATTCAGAAATTGACAAACTCTCCAGCGCGATCTTGACGGCTTTGAAGAATGGTCCTCTTGACCCTGAAGGGATTCGCCAGGCGACGGGTGACGCTTCGCGCAGCCTGGGACCGGAGGGTCAGATGAAAGGGATGACCACCACGCTTCCTCTAGCCATCAGCAAATTGCAGGTGCTGGGGTTCATCCGCAGACTCCCAGTGAATGGGCGGCTGGATCAGCAACGCTACCAATACACGTTGTGGTCACCTAATCCGCTGGAGAAATCCAAGTGGACTAAAGAAGAAGCGTACGTGGAATTGGCTCGGCGATACTTCCATTGGATCGGTCCAGCCACGCTGCCTGAGTTTCAATGGTTTTCCGGTTTGGGCGTGAAAGCAGCCAAGGCCGCAGTGGAACCGTTGCAGCTTGCTGCGTTCGACGAAGAGAAATTTGACGAGGACAAATGGATGCACCCGCAAGACCTGGATTCCTTGCGCAGTTTCAAGCCGACAAAAGTAGAGGAATATCACCTGACTTCAAGTTTGGACAGCATGGTTCTGCTGCGCCGCAATCATACAAGCCTACTGGCGCCTCAGGACTTGAACCGTTCCATTCTTGGTGACAAAGGGATTGCCGCATTGGGCAGTGTGCCTGACCTACCCAGTCATGCCATCTTCACGAATCATGGTCGTCTGGTGGGACTTTGGGAATACGATAAGGATGCTCAAAACATCGCCTACTGTAGCTTTGAACCAAAGAACGCGGGACTTGTGAAGGCTGTTGAAGCGACGGAGGCTTTCATCAAAGATCAGTTGGGCGATGCACGATCGTTCAGTTTAGATAGTCCTAAATCCAGAGTTCCTAGGATCCAGGCATTGCGCGATATGGCTTAGCGGACGAGTTGGTTAGAAAGTAAATCGTACCTGGAATTCCAATCGTCGATTGTTGGCCGATTCTGAAAATCCTGTGCCGCCAGGGACACCTGCCCCTGAACCTTGGTTGGCACGACCGAACAGTGGGGATGTGATGTTGCCATTGATGGGTCCAGGGTTGTTGTGATTCAGAAGATTTCGAGTGGCTAATTGAAAAACCATACTGTAACGTTTGCCAACTGAGGTCGCGCCAGGTGCCGCTGCGCCACTGCTGAAAACCCCACCTGCTTGTCGTTGCCCGTCCCCCGGCAGACGAGTGGCTGGTACAGACCCAACCTCGCGCGCTGTTCCAAACGTGATGGTCTTGGCAATCCGTAGGTTCAGCATGATGGCTCCAGGACCACGTCCATAGTTCCTTGGAACCAGCCTTTGATCGAAAGTTGGATTCGGATCAAGAAGTCCGTAAGAAGTTTCCACCACACCAGGTCGTCGGGCAGTGGCGAAACCGGGTCGTGCGTTAAACAGGGTGTCGCCATAAAAATCGTTACCAGAGGTGATGTCAAACGGCGCGCCGGATTCCATGTTCAATAACGGGCTTAAGCGGATATTCCATTTTGTGGTCATGGTGCCGCCGAACGAAACACGCTGATGGACATCGGTAGATGCCGGACCATACTCGCCCAAATCGCTAGTGGGGTTGGCTCGAAAGGTCCCCAAGCCTTCTGTGTTGCTCTTGGCTCGATTGATGACAAGGTAGGAGAACATAGTGAACCGCGCATTCAGCTTTGCCGTTACGTTGGTGATGAGTTGATGTTGATTGTAAATGCCCGATGAGCCCATGAGGAACACAGAGGTTGTCACAGGGGTAAAGGAGAAGTCTCCCACCCGGCTACGAACCACTTCCGACCGCAGCAAGTGAACCCCGTGGGCATTTGCATAAGTGATCGCCAGCGTCACATTCTTAGGCAACTGGCGTTCCAACCCAAGAGCAGACTGCATAATATAAGGTGATCGCAAAGTCCCGCTGATTTTCTGAACAGTTTGAATTGTTGGTCCGGCTGCTAACGTAGACAACGATGGAATGTTGGAATAGAAGTCGGGATTTGAAATCACATATTGCTGTTGGTTCAATCCTCCATAACGCAATGCAGTAAGCGTATTATCCAAAGCGAAACGATCATAAAACATGCCGAATCCGGCGCGAAGCACGGTCTTTGGGCTCGACTTCCCTGTGCCACGTGGCGACCATGCTATGCCGATGCGTGGGGCAACGTTTTTGTGATCGCTCATGTTGGTTTGCGCCTCGTACCGCACGCCATAGCTTAAAGTGAAGTTCGGCTTCACCCGGAAATCGTCACCGGCGAAGAGTCCGACGTCAGTTTGATTTGCTCCCAATTGTGGTTGACCAGTATTGAACGTGAACTGCGATGCCCCGCCGCCCAGTGTGCGAATCTGCGACCCGCTCAAGCCCGCTTTTTCGTAAGTCAAAGTGCGTCGAAACGCTTCGATGGATGACACGGTTGCGTTTCCGGCAAATGTGAATGTACCCACAAAGTTGGCAGGTGAAACGGAATCTACGCGCTCGGCACGCAAGCGAACCCCAAATCGCCAAGTGTGCCGATTTCGAGCAATGGACGTATAGTTCTGCAATTCAATGCCGTTCTGCGTCGTGGTCTGATGCCCAATTGGCGATCCGCCTCCGTTGAATGCCCCCAAAACTTGAATGGCCGGAGTCAGGATATTGGCATTACGCGAGCCATCCAATCGCAGATATTGGAAGCGGGTTTCATTCACCACGCTGGCCCCGAACACGGCAGTTTCCGTCAATTGCAGCGTCTGGTTCCTGTCGTTGGCGTGCACTCCGCGGGAAATCAGGTTCAGGCTGCCGACACCTGAATCCGCAATATCGGCCCCAGAATATACATACCTGCCCGTCACTGTATTTTTCTGGTTGATTTGAAAATCGAAGCGGGGATTCGCAATAAAACGCCTTTGCGGAATGGAGAGAACATTGGTGTACGGATCAATGATTGCGAGTGTTGAAGGATTCAGGGTGACCCCATTGATGATTGCCCCGTTGTCAATGGCATGCTCTTGGATGTCCACGAAAAAGGATGCTTTTTTGCCCAACGGACCGCTGATGTTTCCACCTGCTTCCTGCAGCAGAAACGGAGCTTTAACTGCTGCATATGGATTGCGGGAATTCATTGCATCGTGACCGAAGTTGTAGAACATGGTCCCGCGAAATCGATCAGAACCAGGCTTGGTGAAGATTTCAATTCGCCCAAATCCCAACTTATCGTACTCCGGGGAAAACGGATTCTGATTAATACGAATTTCCCTTATGGAGTCTTTCGAAGGCAACTGCCCACCGCTGAATCCGTCAATAAAAATGGAGCCACCATTGGGACCAGCGGAAGGTCCGGCAAGGGCGGCTAGATCCGCAGCCAGGTCTTCAGGATTATCGGCCAGCACATCCAGATCCTTCCCACGAAGCACCAGGGCACTAGCATTCGCTGTCGGATCGGTCCCAAGATTAGCACCGCCAGATTCGTCGTTGACGGTCACTTTTTGCGAGGCAGCCAGCACGGCCAGCTTCAGGTCGAGAGTCTGCACGCCGGGTTTCAAGGTTATTTTGATTGGTAATAAACCCATTTCAGGTGCCGTAGCAGTGATGGAATAATCACCGGGAGGCAAGCTATTGAAGGAATAGGTGGCATCACTGCCAGCAGTTTTCGATTGCGATTTTCCATTAGGTCCAGTTAAGGTAATCTTGGCTCCAGGAATGATAGCGGCGGTTTCATCGGAGACTAAACCACGTAGAGAGGCCGATTGGGAAAAGGAAAGTTGGGCTAAAAGTAGGAATAAAGGAAAGCGCAGCAGCACCCTACTAGGTTACGACAAAGTGGGGACAGGCAGCCTTGTCAAAGGTCTTTTTCTCTATCTAAGAGGTTTTCCAAGCACTCGTAGATGTGGAAAAAGCCCGCAGGCGGCAGGCTGAATGCCTGCCCCACAAACACAACTCCAGATCTAGTGAAAGTGGAGCAGGCGATTCCGCCAGGCGATTCCGCCTGCCAAGTCCGCTAGCGGACTTTCTTCACACCTTCGAGTGCCTGGGAAACTGTGGGGCATGCGGTTTCGCCCAATGTCATATCGTTTGCCCGCAATTGGACAACTTCAAGCGTTTGAGCGAATTGTACCAGGCC
>JAYWBH010000210.1:0-6643 GCA_043781815.1 Bryobacterales bacterium
TACAAAAGGGCATGGACAAGACCATTCGCCGGTACGACAGCTTCGACGAGATGAAGGCGGACGAGTACCGTTACTGGCAAAGCCGCCCCATTCACGAGCGTGTGGCCGCTGTGTCGCAACTCACCGAAGAGGGCTACAAAATGAAGGGTGTGAAACCGGATGCATTCAGACTACGAAGAACTCTTGTCCGCTTTGAACGAGCACCGCGTTAAGTACCTTGTCGTTGGGGCGTACGCTGTGGCGGTTCATGCGCAACCACGCGCGACGAAGGATCTAGACATTCTGGTCAAAGCCGACGCGGAAAATGCCAAGGCGATTTTCGCCGCGCTGGCTCAATTCGGTGCACCGCTTCAAGGCGTAACGTTCGATGACTTCGCGGAGGATGGCCCGTTTTTTCGCATGGGCAATGAGCCGCTCGGGGTTGACGTTTTGACGGCGATCCCCGGCGTTTCTTTTGACGCAGCATGGGAACGTCGCGTTGAAGATGTAGTTAACCCGGACAGCAGCTTGAAGGCGTACTTTATTTCGCGCGAAGACCTTATTGCCGCGAAACTGGCTTCCGGCAGACTGCAAGACCTTGCCGACGTTGAAGCGATCCGCGCCGCCGTGGACAGTCAGGCTCCCCGCCCCGCAAAAAGAAAGACAGTTGATCCAATCGAAGGCGAGTCTTAAGCATGAAATACGGCTACGCCCGCGTCTCAACCGACGACCAGAATACCGCCATGCAACTCACCGCCTTGAAGAAGGCCGGGTGCAAGACGATCTTCAAGGACGAAGGATTATCCGGCGCGACCGCCAAGCGCCCCGCGTTGACCCGTTGCTTGAAAGCCCTGCAGAAAGGCGACACGCTGATAGTGTGGAAGCTCGACCGGTTGGGCCGGTCTTTGCGCGACTTGATAAGTATGCTGGACGACCTTCGCGCGCGCGGCGTGAAATTCCTCTCCCTCACGGAAGCCATCGACACCACGACGCCGACAGGCCGCGCCATGTGGCAGATGATCGGAGTGCTGGCCGAGTTGGAGCGCAGTCTGATTGTGGAGCGCACACAAGCCGGAATGAAGGAAGCGCGGCGGCGCGGCGTACAGTTTGGCCGGAAGAAGAAGCTCACGCCGGCACAAATCGCCAAGGCTCGGAAACTGATCGACGCCGGCGAACGTGTTGAGGACGTGGCGACCCTGTGGAATGTGGGCCGGACAACGCTTTATCGGGCATTGGCAGTATTATGAGGATTAGCTCCTCACAATGGCAGAACACTCACAACAGCCTTCCGACCACACGCCTGCGCCCCAAACTCTTGATGTTGCGGCTGTCGGAAAGGTAGTTCGCGAAGAACTTGATCGACAAAATAAATATTTAGAGTTCGCCCAAGGACAAATAGAAAGAGATCGCAGTTTCTACAAGCACCTATACGGTTTTGCTGCCGCGTTTCTAGCGTTTATGGTTGCGGTAGCCGGGACGCTCTCATACACATCCGTAACACAAATGCGAACAGATATGAAAGCGTCTGTCGACGCTGAGCTTGTAGTTCTTCGTCTACAAGCACAAGCCACTAGCAGCGAAGCCCAAGCCACGGTAAAAGCAGAACTTGCTAACGTTCGCACGGAAGTTCAGAAACGGATAGACACTGAATTTCAAAGCGAAAATATTACTACTTTAGTCGCTAGCGTCGCTAGAGAGCGCACAGAGAAGGAATTATCCGGCATAATCCGTTCGGAAACGTCGATTCAGGTGGCAAAGGGCATCAAGGATCAAACCCCAGCAATAAAGAAAACAGTTGAGGATCAGACGAAAGAAGCAGTCAAACAGTTGGAGCCGACCATCAAGGTATCCGTTGACAAAGCCACTCAAGAGCAAGTGAAAACGTCAGTAGCGCCCATTCAATCCCAGATGGCCACCTACGGTGATTTTATCCGGGTGGGAAACTTGGCGATTCTGGCGCGGAGTGATGATAGGCCAGCATTTGATTATTTGGTACAGATAGCTTTAAGTAGCAAACCGGAGTCAGCAAATCAGGAGCTTCGCAAAGTGGCTGGTTCGACCGCAGAAGCCATAATTGCAGAACTGAAAGGGTCAGCATTTCGAACAGTAGATACTTTCAAGGAAAAGCAAACACCAGAATTTTTGAAAAAATTCATGTCAAGTCCCAACAAGCGAGACCGAATGGCTGCGTTGGATAATTACCCCAAAGATGACAAGAGTGTTCTACCGATGCTAATCCAATTAATTGCTCAAGACGACAGCATTCAAGTAGTTAACCGAGCTGTGGAAAATTTCAATGCCTTAACAAAGCAGTCCTTTGAGTTTTGGAGAACACAACAGATTATTGAGTGGTGGGAAAAGAACCGCACATCATTTCAATGAAGATCATTCGCTCTTGTAGCAATCGTTAGTCCTACATACCTAGCGAAGCTTAACCGGTCACACCGTCGATCTTGAAAACCACGGAAACTAGCTACGATAAAAAGTGAAGGAGTCCAATAAAATGGCAGCAACAACGCTTGACTGGTCACAATGTCCCGCCGTGGAGAGCATTCCAGGTAAACTCGTGGCGCCTGGGTCTTCAAGCACACGCGGATGCCTGTTTCTACGGTATTTGAAATCTTCAAGACATGAGTATTGACGAACTCGTGGAAGAATTCGGCGTCACCCGCGAACAGGTCCAAGCCGTTTTGCAATTTGCCGCGCAGAGTGCACAAGTACCGGTGATGCATCCGTAATGCTGGTTTTGTTTGACAACGGAACGCGCGTACGCTGACGCGTCACCTGATCGGCCACCACATGGTAAACGGAAGCCCGCGCCCGTGGATGGGAGGAAAAAGAAAATGGCGATCTGTTGGCGCTTGCCGAAGCGGCAGGATTTGATGTGTTGCTGTCGACTGACAAAAATATTGCCTACCAGCAAAAGTTTAAGAGCCGACAGATAGCAATCGTTGTCTTGGGTCAAGGCCGCTGGAGCCTCATCAAGCCGCATGTTACACGTGTGGCCGCTGCTGTTGACGCGGCTATTCCCGGTAGCTATGTCGAGTTCAAGTAAGGGCTAAGAACGTTGCCCCTCGCCCCACTTACAAGTACTGTAGTAACTCGACTAACTGACCTGTCGCCGTCATGATCCAGGCGATTTTCCGACCGTCGAAAGCCTTTGCGGGTAGAGGTACACGAACCAACGTGCAGCCTGCGGCCTTTGCTGTTTCAATGTGCTCTTGCAGATTCGGCACCTCAATACAGATGTGATGCAGACCGCCGCCCTTTGCCAGAAACTGGTTCACCGGGGAGCGGCGGCCTGCTGGTTCCACTAACTCAATCGACGTTGCTGCACTGTCATTGCCAGCGCTTAAAAACGCCACTGACACCATTTGAAGCGGATCGTGAATGATGCGTCCATCCCAGACCAAGCCAGAGGATTTTGTATATTCATCCACAGACCCGGCAATGGATGCCGTTACGTAGCCGACGTGATGCAAGCGGGTGTACTTCATGATCTGGCCACGTGAGTGGCAGTAACTACTGGCGTTGCTGGCACCTCGAATTCGTAACGCACCGCTTCACTGCTTTCCGCAGTACGCTGGAAGCCCATTTGATCGTACAGTTCCTTCACTAATCCGTTCTTAGCGGTGGGAAGGTACACGCCCACAATCCGGCGGATGCGCCGCTCCACGGCGGCTTCAACAAGGCGGTCAAACATGAATTTCTCCATCTGTCTGCCGAGCGTACGGCAACTCATCAACCACGTGTCGATTTCCCAAGTCACACCTTCCGAACTGTCCGAAGTCGGGCGGCAGCACAACACGCCGATCAGCCCGTAGCTACCCATGCGGTCGGACATCTGGAAGGCCCCGGCCCACCCTTGCCGGTCTTCCGCAAGTTCCCTTACTTGAGCTTCCGTATAGCGGCGGGTGGCCACGTTAAACTGATTGGTCTTGTTCACCAGTTGTGTGACGCGAGCCAAATTTTTTGGATTGATTGCTTCAACCGAAGCCTGCAATTGTAACGCCTGCAGAAAGTCGTCCAGCGAGGCGGAGGAAGCTCGTATACTCTCTCGCTGCGATTCCACGCGATACTGACCGGCGCGGGCTAAATCCTCGCCCGAAAGGGACAATGCTTCAAAGTAGTCACCGCCGTCCAGTTGATGCAGATAGTGAAACGGGGAAGATCCCAGTTCGACTATGGCAACTTCAGGAAGCTGAGAACGGACCCACTCGCGTTCCAGCGGGTTATCGTCAAGGAACACAAAGCTATCCAGGCCCAAAGACAACTCCTGCGCTATCGCCCGCAGGTTGGTGGCTTTATCATCCCAGTTCGCCCGAAATGCGGCAAAATCTTCCAGATGCAAAGCCATGTGCGGGTGTTGCAGGAAGGGCAGTTGCGCATCTTCAAGGTTATTCTTGGAGCACACCGCCAGCAGAATTCCGCGACGTTTCAAATCCAGCATGTACCGCTGCAGGTGCAGGTGAGCCTCTGCTTCAGGGCTGCCCGGTCCAATGCCGATGCCGTCCAGCCCATCTTCGCCAATGACCCCTTTCCACAGCGTATTATCCAGGTCTGTGACCAGCACTTTTCGCGATAGCCCGAGCACTGCCCGCACCTGCGATATATACGCTTCAGCCAGTTCCGGCAATGCTTCTGTTGCCGGATGCTGCCGGTAACGGGTCCAGTGTAATTCGTCTTCCCAATGTTTTGTCCCGACTTCACGCTGCACGGCCGCCATATTGAGGATCGACACATTGGCCGGAGCTTCTTCGCGAAGGCGAAGGTTCAATAGATCAATCATCCGCGTCCGGCCGCCCGGAAGCACGCTGGCCAAATGCCCGTAAGCCTCGTCCGCAGGATAGTCGAACGATGGTTGGATGATGTGGCAGGCAAAGGAATCCGATAACTGCTTCCACGCCGCTTTCCGTTCTTCAAGAAACCGGCTGATCCAAACTTGCTCGTTTTGCGTCACGGCTTCCAGGTGCAGGTCTCGCCAGTGCATAACAAGCATCACAACATCGGGCCGGAAGCGGGCCAGGCCGCTTTGCGGATCAGCTATTTCCTGTTCAATCGAACCATAAGGGGCTTCGTAGATCTCCGCTCCAATACGATCACGCAGGCATAGCGCCCGCAGCACGGGTACCAAAAGATTCGTAGTGCTGGAACCAAGCACAGCAATCTTACATTGCCGTAAGTTCGATTGCACCTTACCGGCCAGTTCCAGTACAAGTTTTTCAGCACGGGCAAGGAACGTATAACGGACATTCTGAGTCAGCGCCAGCCGCAGTTTTTGAGTAGCTTCTTCATACGCTCCGCTGGCGGCCAATGCTCGCGACCAGGCCAGCAGGGCAAGCGGATCATGTCGGGCTTCTTCTTGAAAGGAAAAAAATCGCGACCAGGCAGATACCAGGGCTGTGTTGTCCGTTAGGAATTGTGTCCGCAGCCAGGCTCCGTTTGCGGTGTCTGGCAGCGTGTCCAGCCAGGCCTTCAAAAGCGGGTCGCTAACTCTATCTAACTCCTCTGCGAGGAGCGCACAAACCTCGGCATCAAAGCGGCTTCCCAGCCTTACTAGCGCCTCCTGGGCCAGCTCCAGTCGTGCAGGGTCATCCAGTGCCCGCAGGCGCCTGGACAAGACCCGATCCATATCTTTATGGTCTGCCATAGTTATTGCAAAAGTAAGTCAATCACATTGTTGCCAGTTGGTCTTCTTCCAGTAACTGGCCTTCGCTCATTTCGTAAGATCGCCGGGGTAGTAAATCGGCTGTGCCTTCTAACCAGGAACGAAATTCCAAATCAGTCATTCCGGTGGTGTCCACCAGCCGGGGCAGCAATAGCGGATCGGTCTGGGCTGTGCACAAACCTGCTTCACAAGTGGTCGCAGACAATATGCCGTACTCTTTCAAGTAAACCGGATACTCCGGTAAGTAGAAGCCGCCGGTGTAACAAAAGTGGCTTGGTTCGTGCGATGTAAATGTAACAATGCGACGGCGATTATCTTCCAGTTCAGTAAACATCCGCTCCCGATTCCGATAAACGCGATGACGGTGGGTATGATATTGCAAGTCTACCCCTTGCGCCGCTAACTCCCTAGCTTCTTCGGGTGTCACCAGATGCATTACACGCTTGCGGCAGAGCTCCTGGTAATCAAGGCCAAGGGCTTGGGCAAGGCGGGCCAACAGGTCGTCTTTCTGCTGACCGGAAAACTTCTGTGCTGTAGCAAACTGCTTGATTGCCGCTGTCGTGCTTAGGCGGCCGGCGTCGTCCAGCGCAACCGGGGCAGGGAACAGTTCCGGCCAGTGTAACTGTTGCTTATGGCGACCCTTCCACAGTAAGTAGGAACACATGGGGTCAAACACAGGGCGATTGAATTCCACATAGTAAGTGGTTAAGTACAACGTGACCGGGTACCCGAATGATTGAAGGATAGGAAAAGCTACGCTGTAAAAATCGTGAAAGCCATCGTCGAAAGTAATCACCACGGCACGGTCTGGCAGGGTACCGTTCTGAAGCCGCTGCAGGGCCTCAGCTAAGGGAAGTACATTGCAGCGCGCTTGCGCCACACATTCCATCCGTCGACGCAGTGTTTCAGCGGAAATGTACAGGCTTGAATATTCGTGCTCATCGTACTTTGAAACACCGTGATAGCACAGGATCAGCAAACGGTGACGTCGCCAGG
>JAYWBH010000211.1:0-2107 GCA_043781815.1 Bryobacterales bacterium
ACCTCAAACATTTCCATGGCATATTGCTCTTGCAGCGATTTTGGATATAGCCGCAATAACACTGAGTAGAGAGTGCGCATTATGCTTCCTTACCTATAAGGCGCTTGGCGGCCACCCGCGTCAACTGCTTCATGCGTGAAACTTCCGCAGCAAGCACGCAATGGCCGTTTGAGGATAGCCGATACGCTTGCCTACCGCGCGTGGCATCGGGCTCGTGAAAGCGTTCAATCCACTTATCTTCAAGCATCCGTCGCAGGGCACCATACAGCGTACCCGTGCTCAACTTCACTCTGCCTTGGCTTAGATTCTCAACATCTTTTAAGATTGCATAGCCGTGGCGAGGCTCAGGTGCCAAGCTTAGAAGAATGAGTAGGACCGATTCGGATATGTTAGGTTCCACGACATGTCGCACAACGCCATATTACGAACTATCGTTTGGAAAGTCAAGTCACAAATGCAAGCTAACGAGTTGTAGCATAGAAACAATGGCAGCTCGTCTTCTAAAACTCGTCGTCCCATTGCTGTTCCTGTTGCCCTGCGGGGGCGCGCCGGGGGATGCAGTTGTCTCTGAATTTATTGAGACCTACTGTGCGGTTTGTCATAATCCGCAGGCCAAAGCGGGAGCTCTTGATCTTACTGGAAAGCTGCAATCCAAACTTACTTGGGAGAAAGTTTTGGGCAAACTTAACTCTGGCCAGATGCCTCCCAAAGGAGCTTTACTGCCGTCAGGCGAGCAGATTGCACCAGTTGTGCAGTGGATTGAAACCGAACTTGCACGAGTGACGACGCGCCCATTGAACAGGCTTGAATATATGAATGCCGTCCGCGATCTTCTTGGTATTTCCATCCAATTGCCCGCCGATGAATTCGATATCAAAGACGATCACCGGAAGACCGCGCACCAAATCGCTAAGTCGCACAAACAGATTTTTCTGTGCGGCCATGCGTTCAATCAACACACCAGTACGTGTGCAAGGCAGATACTGACGCCACTAGCCAGTCGTGCTTTTGGACGTCCAGCTAGTGGGCCTGAAGTGGTTGGGCTGGTGCATCTAGTCGACATGGCAAAACTTCGTGGGGAAACTTTCGAGGCGGGCATTCGGATTGCGCTAGAGGCGATTCTTGTTCATCCCAACTTCTTATCGCGCACTGTAGAAGTTCCCGAAAAAGTTGGGGTGACTCAGTGACTTTGTTTGAGCGAAATACAACAAGGTTAAGGCTGATTCCATTGCCACCAGAATTGATGACCATTGTATTAGGCGGCTGGGATCAATTGCCAATTCTGCTTGGAATAGAAACCGCCGGACTTCAAATTCCTGAAGTATTTCGCGAAGAGTTTCCGCAAGGTCTGCGCCATTGCAATGCCATGTGCCAGGAGCATCCTGACGAATACCGTTGGTACACCAATTGGCTAATTGTATTGCGCGCGGAGAACCGTGTGATTGGCGGCATGGGGCTGAACGGGACAGCCGATGAATTGGGAAATGTTTTTACAGGCTACTGGATAGATGACAATTACCAACGCTGTGGGTTTATGTCGGAGGCCCTGTCCGGGTTGTGCCACTGGGTTTTTGAGGACTCGAATGTGCGTGCGGTAACGGCGAACACTCCGGAAGAAAATATCGCGTCGCAACGTGTGCTGCTGAAAAACGGATTCCAGCGGAAAGGGAAATTTGAAGGGCACCCTTTTTATGTGTTGAAGCGCAGCAATGCCAAACTTTAAATCAAGCAATTGAAGTAGAATCACGGTTTGAGGTTCATCAACATATTGCTGGCATTGGGAGCACCTTGCATGGGCGCTGACTACGCCGCTTGGGCAACGAAGAACCCGGCAGGGGTGTGGACCAAAGCGGCTGAGGCTGCTGTTGTTGAAGCTCGACTGCCCTCAACCAACCCGACGGACATCGCCAGATTTTGTCCGAACTACCAAGCCCTTGGGCACAGTGACCGGAGTAAGTTCTGGGTGGGTTTGTTGTCAGCCATCGCCCGTCCTGAAAGCGGCTTCAATCCGGCGATTCGACATGTTGAACGGATGGGAGACAAATTTGAAAATCCAATCATTAGCAGGGGGCTTCTGCAGATTTCATTCGGTTCGGCAAAGGCAGCC
>JAYWBH010000212.1:0-6628 GCA_043781815.1 Bryobacterales bacterium
CCACCAGCCGGGCTGTATCGAAAAATAGACAACATACTTGGCCTGCGGCAGAGCCCCAGCAACGTTCAACACATGCGATAGTGGCACGCCGATCCACTCTGCAATAAACGACCATCCCTCTTCGCAGGCCAAATGTGTAATCTGACTGCGGGTGGGATAGCTGCGGAGTTCGGCAACTGAAAACGATGCCGGGCGGGCAACCATGCCATCCACGATGAGCCGCCAATCGGCGAACCCTGTGGCCAGATGGCGCTGGAATTCCTCAATCTTGGGCGGCTTGCCGTTTGCATTAGGGGGATTTGAGATCAGGCTGCGAGGGAATTCACGAGCCATCGAATTTTGCGTTAGCAGCCGCTGGGTGGCAAGAGTCAATGTTCTACCGGGACCATAAACACCACCGCTATCGGGCGGGATCATGCCGTATTCATCCGCCAGACGAGCGGCCACGGCCAAGCCCGATACGCTAGCTGTTGCAGCAAGTCCGGTGGTGATCAGTTTGCGGCGTGAGGGGTTGCTCATGTTGTGCTCCTTATTTTGCGCTGACGCGGCCTGTGATCATGGCTCGCATACGGTTTCTGAATCCGGCAAGAATAACCATCATGACGTGGACCAATACGAAAAGGACAAGAGACAGGGTGACAAAGAAATGGATGGTGCGGGCCGATTGCTGGCCACCAAATGCGGTAACGGTGAAGGGAAGTGCCGATGCCACTGCGGGAGACATGGCCAGGCCCGTCCAGATTATCAGTGGGAATAAAACGAAGATCACTCCCAGGTAGGCAAGCCGCTGCAGAACATTGTAGGACCAGGCTTCGGCTTCGCTGGGCCGCTTGAAGCGTAAATGATCGGCGATTGTTTTTGACAGCACCGGCCACGAAAGATCAGCCCTTGCCGGGAGCAAGTCTTTGCGAAAGTGCCCTGTCAGAAAGCTAGCGGCCGCATAAAGAATTCCGGTTAATACCAGTGCCCAGCCTGCTTGAAAGTGAAGCGCTCGGCTCCAGCCGTTCTGATCTGGCAGCACGAACCCGTAGCCGGTTTTCACGCCTCCCCTGGATGCCGGGATGGGCAAATCGAACAGCGACGGACTCATTACGTTACCAGTTTCACCCCAATAAAATCGCGGGTGAGAGATAAGAATTTCAATTCCGGTTAGAAGAAGGGCGAAGAAGCACAACATGGTGATCCAGTGAGTAATGCGGACCACCGCAGAGTGCCGACGCCCATTGGTGGTAGCTGCAACAGCAGCGGCAAGACTGGGAACCCAAGTAGAATCAGCCACCCAGGTATGTTACCAGAATAAACCCAGGCGAAAGCGCTCGTGAAAACTGAGGTCGAAGGACAAGCTAATCCCGTCCGCCCACCGAGTGCACCTTAAACTGTGGACCCGAACTCACCATGGTCCGCTTCAACTTGTCCAATTCCCGACGAGCCACCTTCGACCAATCGCTTTGAGGATCTATCTTCAAATAAGTTCTCCAGTGAGAAATGGCCTTCATCGTCGCCCCCTCACCCTGATACAGTAACGCCAGGTTATAGTGCGCATCGCCATACTGCGGGTTGATCTTCAAAGCCTTCAAATAGTGCTCTTCAGCCTTGGTGCGGTCCCCACGCTCATCGAATAGATTCCCCAAATTGAACTGCGCCAGCGCGTATTCAGGATCTGCCGTTACAGCACCCCGATACTGTGTTTCAGCCTTGGTCCATTTGCGTTGATGAAACAGAATTGTGCCTAAATTCACCATTGCTGCAGCGGCATTGGGATTCAGTGCAATCGCCTTTTCATAGGCGGCGATGGCCTCTGTAATAGGACCAGCTTTATGCTCTACATCCAAACCATTCTGAAACCAGAATTCCGATTCCGCCAACTGCGCCTGCTCTTGGCGTTTGGCTGCAGCCTTGCCGTCGTCCTTGGGGAACGTAACCAACCGTTTCACTTCAGCAATTTCGAAATCAAAAAAGAGTTGACCGGAAAGGGCTTCCATTTTTTGACCTTCAATTTCCGCTCGCAACTTTTTACCTTCCAGGAAAATCTTGACTGCCGACAGCGGATCTTTCACCCGCCGCAACTTGCTGCGAAGCACCACCAGCAGGCGCTGAATGGTTTGCGTAGACACTTTTTTAGAACGCAAAGATTCCAGAGTGCGCAGGGCAATTAAGTCGCGAAAGCCGTAGTCGGTTTTGGGGTCGACAAACTGTTGACGCTCCCAACCCTTCAACCTTGGTTCGGTGATGTTCACAAGCCTTAGAACCTGGGCACGGTTCCAGCTTTGTGACGGTTCAGTACTGGCCACGTGGTGATTGTAGCATCCTCGTTTGTGGACAACTTGTGGAAATCGAAAAAGTCTTTTTTACGATGAAAACAATGCACTTTTCACAGCCGCCAGGCTGGTATCCAGGCTACCCAACACGGGCAACCGCACGCTGGCCCGCACTTCTTCCACCAGGTGGGCCATGGAAACCTGGGCCAGAACCAGAACATCGGTGGGAGACTGGTTCACCAGATCGACGCAGGCTTTGTGGATCAGCCGATTGTGCTGGGCGGGGTCGCCATCGAACAAGGCTTGCAGCGCTTCCCTCACACAAACGGAGTGAACAGCTTGGGCACCGGCAGCTTCAAGCAACGCTTGGGTGGTGGCAATGGTAGCAGGAAAGGTCGCCATAATTGCGATGCGGCGGCCCTGGGCTACGGCCATTTTCGCCATCGGCTCGTCGATCTTGATCACAGGAAATGCCCGGTCCCAGGCGCGCAATTCCTCCATGGTGGAGGCCGGTACCGCAGAACACGTCAGCATGGCCATTTTCGCGCCATATTCATCCCGAGCCACTTCCAGCATGGCCAGGAATCGCTTGGTGGCACGGGCCATGTCCATTGCGTCCAGGTAGCGCATTAATCCATCGTCCAGTAAATTGTACAGATCCAATTCCGGGGCGTTGGCTGCGTAATATTGATTTACCGGTTCCAGCGAGGCACGTGTGGCATGCAGAATCGCGAAAGGAGTTTTCTTCACCGAACTGTTATATCACTAATACAACACCAAACTTTGGTACCAAAACAGCCCTAAGGTGTTACTTACTCTGAAAAGAAAATTACCCCATTCCAGTCCGTCGATTTTAATCGCTACAATCCACCAAGCCTCCACAAACGCGCTGTATTAACAAGTATTCCTTTATTTTTCAATCGCCTTCGGAACCAAAGTACGTAAGCCGCCTTGCTGAGTAAGTCAATTTACTTAAGACCTCAAATAAGACTCGTATTCTATTTAACGGAAGCGCAATATCCAGTACTCTCGAATCTGTACTCTTGCTGCCAATAAAACTTGTGATGGTTAGCTTACAGGGGAAGAAATAACTGTTATGAATCCGATTCCAATTCGTCGACAACCAAACTCGCGAACAATATCCACCAGTCGTCTCCGCAGTCAGGGCGGCTCCGTGATCATAGAGACTGCGATAACACTAATGCCTTTGCTGGCATTCGTGTTCGCTACTTTCGATGTGGCTATGGCTGTAACCATGCAGAACACCATTCAATTTGCTGTGCGTCAGGGTGTTCGCTACGCAATCACCAGCCAAGTCATGTCTGGCTTTGGCCATGATGCGTCCATCAAATCGACAGTAGTAACCAACACCATGGGTATGATGCCTTACTTGTTTCCAACGGCTGGCAGCACAGACCCCAATACTTACATCAACATTACTTATTACAACCCTACAACGCTGGCTACTATTACGGGAGTGAATAGTAATCAAGGTGGTAATATCTGCAAAATCTCCGTCAGCGGACTAAGCTATTCCTGGATGGGTCCTTTGATGCGTGGCGCTGGAACTTTGAATGTATCTGCTGCATCATCTGATGTTATGGAGGCCTCGATCAATGGTCAACCACCTGCACGTTAGTCAATCCCGACGGGCCGCTAGCGGCGGCACCGCACTCATTGAATTCGCCATTGTAATGGGGGTGATGATCCCCATGTTCTTCGGCATGGTAGTGATTGGACTGTCTTCCACCTCTGGCATTCAAGCGGTACAAGTAACCAGAGACCTGGGCCATATGTATAGTCTTGGTGTAGATTTTTCAAGCGCCACCACCAACGACGAAGAAGCGCAACAGATCGCCATGAACCTGCCGCTTACTTCCACGGGAACTGGCGTGGTAATTTTCACACAGATCAAAGCAGTGGTTACCGCCGACTGCACCGCGCAAGGAATTAATAGCGGATGCAACAATGCCGGTTCCAGTGTGATCACGCAACGGCTGGTGCTGGGTAATTCCTCGGTCCGCAGCAGCACCTTCGGTTCCCCTTCGGCAGGTTTCTTTAATGCCAAAGGCAACGCAACCCCGGCGAATTATTTGGTGAATGGAGCCTTTATCGCATCCAATGCTGGAATTTTGCCGGTTGTCCCGTTGGGTAACTCGGTCTATGTAACTGAGTCTTACTTTCAGTTACCCGTTCTACAATTTCTTAGTCCGTTTGGCACACCCATGAATGGAGTTTATTCGATATGTTACTTCTGAAGACTCAAAAACCTTTACGGCAATCTACCTTCAGATTAGCCGCACTCAATCGACGAAGAACCAGGCAAAAAGGGATCTCTGTTTTTGTATTCGGCTTCTGCCTGGCGACCATTGTTCCTGTCGTGGGCCTGGCTGTCGATCTAAGCATGATGTATTTAGCCCAAACCAGACTTTCGTCTGCCGCTGACTCGGCTTCCCTTGCCGCAGCACGAGGGCTGAGTCGCGGAATTGATGATCCGACACAAAAAGATCAGGGAACAAACGTGGCGAACGCTTACATGGAAAAGAATTTTCCAACCGGTGTGTACCAAAGCACTGGAACCTGGAACCACGGGACTACAGATCCGGGCTCTGGACCCTGGTCCTCCACCACCATTGATACCGCTCAAGCGAACATCCGGGTGGTCACTACCAACGCTTCGGCCACTCTTCCTACCATGTTCATGCGTTACGTTGGTCCTAACACTATGACCATCCACGCCACGGCCCAAGTTACCCGGCGTGATATCAATGTGATGATGGTGCTGGACAGGTCTGGATCAATGAACGCCAGCGGCTCCTGCACGCCAATGAAAGCCGCCGCTGCGGCCTTTGTTGGGCAATTCTCTCCGGGGCGCGATTATGTGGGGTTGGTCACCTTTTCAACGGATGCTCAGTTAAATAATCCTGCATCACAGAACTTTACTGCTGTTACAACAAGCATCAATAACATTGTTTGTGGCGGTAGCACCAATACTACACAAGCGCTCATGCAAGCCTATCGAGAGTTGATCCGTTTGAACTCACCCAATGCCTTGAATGTGGTCCTGCTGTTCACCGATGGTCAGCCCACGGTTACACCGATCAGCAGCTTCATCAGTGGGAGTAGTACTTGCCCGGCAGCCTGGAGAAATACGTGGAGGACAGGTGGCGTGATTGGGGGAAGTACGAACACAAACGGTTCTCCATTAGGCTTCTTTGATGCTGCGGCTACTGTAACGGATCAAGTATACCCATTATCCACTGGATGTTCCTATGCTTCCAGTCAGTGGAATATTGCTAACGACGTTACCACAGTGGCTACAACCGATCAGTTCGGTAATTCTGTCAACGTCCCAAGTGGCACAGCCGGCACGTACCGTGTGGTCCCAGCAAACCCTGCCATTAACTGGGCAAATATGATTGGAGTGGCTGAGAACACGTCTTATCAAGCAGCTCGTCTTATTCGGACGGGTGGCACCGTCACACCTGTAGTCACTACATCCACAGGCACCGCTAACAGTCTTCCAGGAGTCTACATTTTCACCATCGGGCTGGGAACTGCCGCCTACCCGGTAAATCTTCCATTCGTGAAAGATTTGGCGAACGATTTAAATGCGCAGAACTATACGGCCCCTGTTGGCGGTGTAGGAAGTCAAAATACGGGGCTCTTTGTAGATGCTCCGACCGTCGCCGAACTGAACCCGTCTTTCCAACGCGTAGCATCGCAAATTCTCCGCCTGTCGCGTTAAAAAGTAAGATCAAGTTAGTGCAATATGGGGCTGCCTTCGGGTAGCCCTTTTTTATTGTTTAGTGGGACAGGCTTCTCAGCCCAATGCCACTTAGTTTTCCCGCATCCCTGTAGAATCTCCAACCGTTGTTGGGATAACCTGTGGTTAAAAGACCGCTCCCTCGCGGTCACGGCTCGGTTACGGACAGGGAGCGGTTTTTCAAAAGCCTGAACTCCAACTATTTCTTCTTGTCGTCTACGTCAACGAACTCGGCATCGACCACGTCTTCCTTCGGCTTTTCGCCGGTGGAAGGTCCGCTGCCCTGCTGAGCGCCTGGCTGCGCCCCCGCACCGGGAGGCGTGGACGAAGCTTTGTACATCGCCTCCGCCAGCTTGTGACTCGCCTGAGTCAGTTTGTCGGTCGCGGCGTTCAGCTTATCCGGATCGCCGTCGCCGATCGCCTTTTTCACGTCTTCGAGAGACCCTTCAATGGTCTTCGCGTCCGCGTCGGAGATCTTGTCGCGGTGCTCTTTTAACGTTTTTTCGACGTTGTAAACCATCGCGTCAGCGCGGTTTCGCGCCTCGATGTGCTCCTTCGCCTTGCGATCGTCGGCGGAATTCGATTCCGCTTCCCGCGCCATCTT
>JAYWBH010000213.1:0-2105 GCA_043781815.1 Bryobacterales bacterium
ATAGCCAAGCTTGAAAATGTGCTTGCCCTTGGTCCATGTTAGATCGTCATTGAAAGAGTAAGTGGGATTTTCTGACCCATTGAAGCCGTTGCCGCCCCATACCGGGAAATCGACAAGATTGATGATGGGCAGATTCCGATCACATGCCGGAACATTAACAACGCAAATCTTATCTTTCCAATTGCCACCTTCAGACAGCGGAAAGTTGCTGTCATGAAAAATATTCACTCCAAAGTAGAAACGGTTGTGAAGGCGCGGGCTGATTGTCGCATCCCAACTGCCACGGTAGACAGGCGAAGTATCCGTAGTTTGTTGGAATGGATTCAACGGGCCTGGGATTCCAGACGCGCCGGTTGGGCCGGGTATAGCTTGCCGTTTGGAGTAACCGAAATAGGCGGATATTCGATTGGCGCTGTTCAGCACATGATCGAACTTGAGGCTCATTTTATCGTTCGGATTTACAGACGTTCCGGCTTGCCAATAATTTTCCAGCCAGTACTGCGGCGTACCTGGAACAACATCGGTACGCAAGCCGCTGGTCATAGTACTGGATGCAATGTCCACTAACTTCCTACTAAGGGAATCCATTCGAGCCAGGGGCATGATGTTATTCGGGAAAGGATCTCGCACATAACTATTGTTCGCCGTGTTGAAGCGCGTAGTAGCAGGATCATATACGTTGTACATAATGTAAGATCCATTGCTGATGGTTCGGCTGACGGCGTTGCGAAAATCACCTTTATAGAATTCCACCGGTGGAAGCGCAATGGCCGCCGTGCTGCCACCCACACGATTCCGAAATCCTTCATAACTGAAAAAGAAGAATGTCTTGTTTTTGCCATTGTAGATTTTTGGGATGATCAGCGGACCGCCCACCGTAGCGCCGAAATCGTGTTGGCGGTAAATGGGAACCGTGCTATTGAAGAAGCCGCGAGCATCAAAGGCATTGTTGCGGATGAAATCGAACGCTGTGCCGTGGTATTTGTTTGTGCCTGATTTTGACACGAAGGTGACCATGCCACCACCAGCCCGACCGAACTCGGCTTTGAAGCCATTTGTCTCCACCGCAAACTGGGTGATGGCATCGAGCGAGGGCGCATTGACTGCCGCCCAAACAGTGGAACCGGCACGATTCGTGTTTGCCGAAGCGCCATCCAGCATGACTCCAAACGACCCCGCCTGTCCCCCACCAATACGAAAATCCTGATCGCCCCCTTGGACTTGTGCGGTGATAGCGGCCAAGTCAAAGGGGCTGCGCATATTGCCACTGACAACCGTGGGAAGCCCTTCAATCATGGCGTCCGACATGGTGTTCTGAATCTTTGCATCATCGGTTTGCAGTTGTGAGCTTTCGGCAGTGACGTTGATCGATTGCTGCACGGCACCCACTTCAAGCTTGGCATCGACACGGAAAGTAGTGCCCCCTTCCAATCGAATGTTCGTCCGGTTGTATACCTTAAAACCAGGATGTTCTAAAGAAACTTTGTAGCGCCCGACGAGGAGTGAGGAAAAATTAAAGTCCCCTGCTTCGTTGGCAGTGGTCTTGAGAATGGTATTGGTATCGAGGTTGGTTATGGTGACAGCAGCGGCAACAATAGGAGAGCCTTTTTCATCAGTCACTGTGCCAGTGATGGTGCCACGATCCCCTTGCGCCATGAGCAGCGCAGAGCACAGAATACAAATCAAAGTAGAACGTGTAAGTTTCATTGTTAAGTGGGGTCGATTCTATCGGAATGGTGCTCCAAACACAATGGCTCTGAGCAGAACTGGATTTATAAGCACTTTGCGCGTTTGACTAGGTCTTATCTGCGCTTATTTGCGTCATCTGCGGAATATATTGTCCGCAGATGACGCAGATAAACGCAGATAAAACCAAGTCAACCTTCATCCAACTGGCCGACTTGATCGGCGGCCTGCCGCATGACTTAGTTTTGAGCGGAATAACCTGCTTAGCCTACTTGACAGATATACTCATATGGAATGACAAGTCGGCAATCTGAATCCGTATCAAAAGCACTAGACACTTTTAAAATCGAACTCCCTTCCTGGGGTTTTGCCAATACTGGGACGCGCTTTGGCAAGTTTATCCAAGCCGCTGCGGCGAC
>JAYWBH010000214.1:0-6588 GCA_043781815.1 Bryobacterales bacterium
TTTTCAAGTTCTTCTACCGTTCCCTCGGCCACCAGTTGGCCATTGTCTAAAAAAGCCATTCTGTCGGCAATGCGTCGGGCGCTGGGAATATTGTGCGTAACAATCACCAAAGTCGCTTTGCGATTCGTCTTCACGTCGATCAACAAGTCATCGATCTCAGTTGCAGTGATGGGGTCCAAACCGGCGCTGGGTTCATCGACAAGTAGGATGGAGGGTTCCACGGCCAAGGCTCGGGCCAGACCGGCGCGTTTGCGCATGCCACCAGAAAGGTCGCCGGGCATGCTGTCATATTCCTTACCAAGACCCAACTTTTCCAGGATACTTTTGGCTTCTTCGCGGATCTCTGCATCTGGCTTGCTGGTATGTCGGCGAAGGGGAAAGGCTACGTTTTCTCCAACGGAAATGGAATCGAATAGCGCTGCGCTTTGAAACAGAAATCCGATGCGCTTTCGGGTGGCCGCCAGTTGATCGCTATCTAAATTTGTAATGTCTTCGCCGTTGACAAATACAGAACCGGAATCTGCCTTAAGAAGTCCACAAATCAGTTTGAGAGTGACGCTTTTACCAGTGCCGCTACGTCCCAAAAGAACGAAGGCGGTACCCGTTGCCACTGAGAAGGAAACATCCTTCAACACAACTCGGGAACCGAAAGACTTGGAAACTCCATCGAATCGGATTGCTGGTGTAGGTTCGGTGCTCATGAACCGCTCCCAGGGTAGAGGAAGAAAATGAACTTTACTAAAAGGACGTTGCACACAATAAGGAAGATAGATGAGAGCACTACGCTTTGCGTGGCGGCGCGCCCAACCCCTTCAGCCCCGCCAGTGGCGTTATAGCCAAGATAGGCGGAAGTTGTGCCGATGATGAATCCAAAGACAGTGGTCTTAATAGTTGGAGGAATATAATCAGAGAAACTCAAACTGCTGAAAGCTGTATTGAAATAGAAAGTGAACGAACTACCGCTGACGATTGTTTCGGCAAAGAAGCCGCCTAAAACTCCAGCAAAGTTCATTAATACGGTGAGCAGTGGCATGGCTACGACACAGGCCACAACACGAGTCACAACCAGATATTTGAATGAATTCACGGCCAGCGATTCCAGCGCATCAATCTGCTCAGTAACTCGCATGCCGCCAAGTTCTGCACCAATGCCTGCACCTACTCTGCCGGAAACTAACAGACCGGTGACCAAGGGGCCCGTTTCCTTTACCAAAGCAAAGGCCAAGGCAGTAGGGATCATGGATTCGGCACCGAACCGTTCCAGTGTGGACCTTGTATGCATGGATAGAACGCTGCCTACGGCTAAGCCGGAAAGGATGATTAGGGGAGCAGACCGCCAACCGATTTCAAAAATCTGTTTCAGGATTTCAGTGAACTCAAAAGGTGGACGAAAGGAATTTCGGACTACTTGGCCAGCAAATAAACTGAGACCGCCAAACCATTCAATAGCACCTTCGGCATTGGCCATCACCTTATCTAACAATGAAAATCTCGCTTATGTGTGGGTAACAATTTCATATGAATGCAGATCTTGCATTGCAACGTGTGCGGACCTTGCAACTTTTTTATATTCAACATCGGTAATAGCAACTTTATTGCCAAAGATTCACTTGGACAAACAGGAACATGAGAATGAACCCACTGACTCTCCATGGTCATCCTGACCGCATATGGTCATCGATTAACTTATCGGTAACCAACCGGGGCCGTTTGCCGTCTACAGATTGAAAAACCATGACCTACTTTTCTGTCTGCGCGTTGGTGATCCTCACCACAGCCTCTTCCGCCTACGGGCAGATCAGTTTCCCAGGCGGAGGAATTCCTTTCCCTCGTAAAGGTAAGAAGGCTGCCGATAAAGCCAAACAGCAGCAGATGGAAATGCTGAAAAGCACGCGAGGCACGTTACGTCAGTTGGGGGAAGAGACGTTGATTCTGGAATCGGAAGACAAACGGATCGTACGTTTTTCTCAAGATGTCAGCACCAAGTATTTTAAGGGCATGACTGAAATCAAGCCCGATGGTGTGGAACCGGGCGATCATATTTTAGTTGAGTATGGAACAGATGAGAACGGTAAATATTTTGCTGGCAGGGTGACTTTGGAAAAGCCGGGGACGGCACCGGAGAAAGCGGCGGCCCGCGTTCCAGTTCCGACCGAGGCAAAAACTTATGAGGATTCCAGCAATCCTCAGCGCGACGTTCAATCAAATGATGCTCAACCAGCGGAGAAGACTGTTCAGAAAGGGAAAGTAAAAGAGAAGGAAGCAGAACAGGAACAGGCCCCAGCTCGTGGCGCTTTTAACGAAGTACGGGAAGCGGCTGACCAGAAGAATACGGACGAAGATGGTCCACCAAAGCTGACTCGAGGCCGGCCGATTTCTCGCAAGAAGGAAGGCGAGGAAGAGCCTTTAGTGTTAGCGGTTGACCGGACCTCAAAATCGTCGGGACGCCCTGGTGATGCTGTTCCCTACGTTCCTCCGGCTGGTCCAACGGTGCCAGCGCCAGACCCCGACCGTGAAGGCGACCCGCTAATTGAAAAGGCCAAAGAGGTTGCAGAAAACTTCTTTGAGGCACTTCCCAACTACACTGTAAAGCAGTTTACGACTCGCTACCAAAGCACAACCATCAAGACCGATTGGCAAGCCCAGGACAATATCTCCATCGATCTTATCTATTCGGATGGTAAAGAGATTTACAAAAATGTACTGTTGAACGGCAAGCCATCCAAAGGCAAAGCGGAGGAAACCGGATCATGGTCCACAGGTGAATTTGGCACAACGATTCGAGATTTACTGCAAGCCACCACACAAGCCGATTTCCGTCCTTTGCGCGCCCAAGAAATTATTGTTGGGCGTACTTCAGTGGTCTACAACTTTTATGTGAAGCAGGAAAATTCCCATTGGCGCGTTGTGGCACCGGGTGAATCCTACTCTCCTGCGTATCGCGGAACAGTGTGGTTCGATAAGGAAACGGCTCGTGTGTTGAGGGTTGAAAAGCAGTCCCGCAACGTTCCGAAAGATTTCCCCATTGACAAGGTTGAAACAGTGATTGACTATGAGTTTATCCGCCTGGGGGCTGGCAAATTCTTATTGCCCGTAAAATCGGAAACACTCAGTTGCTTCCGCGGCACCAACAATTGCAGTAAGAACGTCATAGAATTCCGCAACTATCGGAAGTTCGGTGCCGAGTCCGCTGTGACCTTTACACCTTAGTGTTTACGACGCCAGCAATCCGCTGTGTGATCATCCACCATTCCCACTGCTTGCAGGAAAGCATAGCAAATGGTGGAACCTATAAATTTGAATCCGTGCTTGGCTAAGGCTTTGCTCATGGCATCACTCAACGGAGTTTTGGCAGGGACATCCTGCATGTTCTTCCAATGATTGACGATTGTTTTGCCGCCAGTGAATTGCCAGATATATTCATTGAAACTCTGCCCGCTATGGAGAATGTCCAAGTATACTCGGGCGTTGCCGATGACCGCGTTCACCTTCAGCCGATTGCGAATGATGCCTTCGTTCTGCAGCAACTGAGCAACCTTTTGATCATCGTAGTGAGCAATCTTCGCTGCATCAAAATTGTCGAAAGCTTCGCGATAGCTGGCCCGCTTCTTCAGCACGGTCAGCCAGCTTAGACCGGCCTGCGCTCCTTCCAAATTCAACATCTCAAAAAGCATTTGGTCGTCATGTTGGGGAGCGCCCCATTCAGCGTCATGATATTCGGCATGTAAGGGATGTGATTGTGCCCATCCGCAACGTTCCAGTTCCTTTGGCATCTATACTAAGTAGTATAGATAAAGGAGAATTTCTTATGGGTTGTGGCAGTAGTTTAACGGCGTTGACCCCGGAAGACAAAGGGGGACGTAGGATTTTTTGCGTCAAGTTTCAGAAAGATATGCAGGGGCTTGATGAAGTTCCTTTTGAAGGCCATCCCCTGGGACAGAAGATTTACGAAAACGTTTCCAAAGAAGCCTGGAAAATGTGGATTGAGCACATGAAGATGATCATGAACGAATACCGTCTGAACCTGGGCACTGCCGAAGCGCAGGAATTTTTAATCAAGCAAATGGACGATTATTTCTTTGGAGCAGGTGCGGCACTTCCTCCAGGTTTTGTTCCGCAAAAAGCTAAATAACGGGAAGAACGGGCAGGAAGGAAACGGTGATTTTGGAATGAGCCAAGCGAAGAATCTGCTCCACTTGGCTTGGTTCTTTGGCGCGAGCGAAAATGAACCCCAAATAGCTTGATCCTTCGGGCAGTGGAATCATCCGGTAGCCTTCCTTAGCTGTAATGATTACGTCGTCCACTCCATGAACCGCCTTTGCCTCTGCAATGCCACTGACGCCTTCTAAAATCCCTCCACGGGGAACAGGAATCATCATGACTCCAGATGCTTGCTTCTCCCGTTGTAGGGCCGACACGTCTTCCCCAACGGCATGACGCAGAAGTAGCTCTTCTAACGCGACGCCCCCGTCAAATCGCAACGCCTGGGCACACAAACCGCCGATGGGACGGCCAGTCACTTCCAACATCCAAGCCTCGCTACCATTGATTCGTAACTCGCCATGAATGGGTCCGTCGGTCAATCCTATGGCGGTTGCTGCCTGCCGTATGGTGTCTTCAATCAACTGCTGTGTTGCGGCAGATTCCCTTGATGGAGTGACGTAAATTGTTTCTTCAAAAAATGGTCCATCCAAAGGATCGGGCTTGTCGAAAATTGCGAGTGTGCGGAAGTGGCCGCCAGTCATCAGACCTTCTACTGCAAACTCGCGACCAGGCAGGAACGATTCCACCAGGATGTTGTCATCGCGCACATCGGGCGCAATGAGTAGCTTACGAATCCGCAGAAACGCGGCAATAAATTCCGTTGTGTTATTGGCGCGAATCACGCCGCGGCTGGCCGAAAGTCCAGTGGGTTTCAACACGCAAGGGTAGGGAACTGTATCTGCCACCGTCTGTGGATTTTCACTTACTTTAAATAGTTGATGCCATGGCGTGCGCATTCCGGCTTTTTGAAACTGCTGGCGGGCCAGGAATTTGTTTGTGGCGCGTTCCATGGCAAGTGACGGATGGAACCGCAGAGCTATTTTTTCGGCAAGCAGTGCCGCAATGTAAGCAGGCTGATCGCCAACCGCGATAATGCCATCGGCCTTCATTTCGGGCAACGATTCCAAGTCTGGATCTTCGAATCGTAAAGCTAACGCGCCATCGTTCCAGGGGTCTTCCATTTGATGGCAACGATCCGTCAGCAGCGTCACAGTTAACCCTAAGCGTTGGGCCGCCTCTGAGAATATTTTCACTTGATAGCCAATCTTTGCGGCGACGATGATAATGTTCACTGCTGCCTGCCATTGGCCAATTTGTTATCCAAGGTTCGTCGCACGAATCTGCTGAATTTCGCCCTGTCTAACAGCATCAATCGGTCAATCGCCTGAAGTGCTTCCGCACTGCCGCTATAAGCGATCATCTCCCCAGCGGTGTTGATCCACTCCACACGGTGCGGACTTTCTATCAGCACTTTCACGATGCCCGCTTCCAGTAACGGAACCACCGAATGGGGACGATTCAACAATAGCAGCGACATTTCATCGGCCATGGTCAACGGAAAACCAGCATTCATCGCTGAGAGTACGAAATCCCGTTGCTCTGCATCTGTCCATTGCAAAACGTTTCTAGCTGCAGGTGAAGCCACATTCGATGTAGTAGGCAGCCCCAACAGTACTTTTTTGATTTCATCGAACAATGGCCCGAACACCGGTGGATTCGACAGGGCCGGATTCTGTCCATTATTGCCGCATAGAATGAAGGATGAACCAATGGATCCTACGCCACTATTGGAATGCACATAAACCTGACCGGGATCTTGCCAGAGGATTGTAGGGCCCCCAGTTGCTCCGAAGTAGGATGCAGAGTCGTCGCAAACAATGCCATCACTGAAAGGATTCTTGTCCCGGCATCCGGTCCCGGGACTAATCGTACGCGCTGCGTTTGAACACGATCTGCCCGACGCTGCCAACCAAACATCGGGTACCGATGCCGACTTCCATTGATTGGTCACCGCGCTTAGATAAGACGACAACACCACAGTGTTCGACGATTGTTGTGTCCGCCAATTCCCCTCCATCTGCTGCACCAGAGTATTGCAGTAAAGCAGCCTATCAAAGGTTGAGTACGGATAGCCTAGGTTGGGAGATCCTAACGTGATCAACGCGGAAACCTTGCCGCCATTCAACGGTGCCAGCCGATTGTTAGCGATGACATCGCGTGCCAGCAATCCGCCCATGCTGAAACCAAGCAACGCAATATCGCCCGGTGGCTTAGCTTTCAAAATGTATTGCGCCAACTTATCCGCACCAGTCGTGATGGTGCAGTTGGCTGCGCAGGAGGTGTTGGCGGAACATTCACTGAAATCGAATCCGGCGTTGAAACGCAGACGTGTGGGATCCAATCCGTTTAACGACCCCAGCAGTCCCTGAATGCCCTGAAACCCTTGACCCAATCCATGGATCAGGAACACGGTGGTAGGCCCGCTACGGGGTCCAGCAACAGCCAGGGTGACACCTGCCGGACTTATCGAATCGCCGACTTGAA
>JAYWBH010000215.1:0-6564 GCA_043781815.1 Bryobacterales bacterium
TTGCAACTTCACCGATATGGTTTAATGTGGTGAACCTAACATTATTCGATGAAAACCAGCAACCGACGGAAGTACATGCAGATGACGGACGAGAAGGCAACCTCCGTGCGCGCGTCCATCAGTTTGCCGCCGGACATTTATCGGATGCTGGGGGATTTTGCCTTAGCAAAAGAAGCTCCACTGCTCAGGAAGCCCGCATGAGCGTCGCGGCCACAAAGACTGCTTTGTCAGTTGTCGATGATGTTCGACGGGAAGCAAATCACCGCCTGAACTCAGTCCGTAAACTCGAACTCGGGCAGTTCATGACACCGGACAACATCGCCCGGTTCATGGCCTCTTTATTTTCAGAGCGAGCAGGCTCAGTGCGGCTGCTGGATGCTGGTGCCGGAATAGGCTCTCTAACCGACGCTTTTATCAGCCGGTGGGGAACAGCGAACGTGAACGTATCCGCTTACGAAATCGATCCGACAATGGTCTCCTACCTTCGAAACACATTGGAACGCAATGGAACCCGCAGCTTTGAAGCGACGATCATTGAGCGCGATTTCATTCAGGATGCCGTCTACCGGATCAAACTTGGTAAGAAAGAACGCTTCACCCACGCGATCCTGAACCCGCCTTACAAGAAGATCGGCAGCGGTTCACAGCACCGGGCCTTGCTCCGCGCGGTCGGGCTTGAAACTGTTAACCTCTACACGGCATTCCTGGGCCTTGCGATTGAATTGATGGCGGAGGGCGGGGAAATCGTAGCCATCATCCCCCGCAGTTTCTGCAACGGCCTCTATTACAAGCCATTTCGCGAATGGATGCTGGAACGTACCTCGCTTGAACATATTCACCTCTTTCACAGCCGGACGAGCGCTTTTGCCGACGATGACGTTCTCCAGGAAAACGTCATCCTTAAACTAACCCGGGGACGGCAGCAAGGTGCAGTTACGATCACGACTTCGAGCGATCCCAGCTTTTCCGATCTTGAAACCAACTGCTATCCGTTCGCTGATATTGTCCACGATGGCGACGAGCAGAAATTCATTCACGTGCCGATGGACCCCTCCCATTGCGGGATCAGCGGCGTACCGCTGGCGTCGCGATCCCTCGCTGAGATCGGCCTCGAAGTTTCCACCGGACCGGTTGTCGATTTCCGATTGAAGGAATTCTTGCGCGCCCAGCCTGAGAGCGGCGCGGCACCGCTTCTCTATCCGACGCATTTCACCAACGGCTCGCTGGAATGGCCCCGACAATCGAAAAAGCCGAACGCTATCGTAAACAATGCGGAAACGAAAAAGTGGCTTTATCCGAACGGCTCCTACACGGTCGTCCGACGTTTTTCATCCAAGGAAGAACGGCGGCGCATCGTCGCGCACGTCGTTGACTGCGGAGTTTTTGAAGGCGACGCCATCGGCTTTGAAAATCACCTCAATGTTTTTCACTCTGCGAAAAAAGGCATCTCCCCGGACGTTGCGCATGGCCTTAGCGTATTCCTGAATTCAACGGCTGTAGACGACTACTTCCGCCGCTTTAGCGGCCATACGCAAGTCAACGCGACAGACCTTCGGATTCTACGCTACCCGGAGATCAATGAGCTGGAAAAACTTGGACAGTGGGGAAAGAAACACAACCGCCTGACGCAGATGATGATCGATCAACAGGTTGAGGCGGTGAATGGCAGAAGAAAATAGAATCGCCGACGCTCTTCAGATCCTCGGCGAACTTGGGATGCCGCGAGCCCAGAGTAATGATCGATCTGCTTTGTGTTTGCTGGCGCTACTCAATCTGACGAAGAATGGGTCATGGTCGAAAGCGGAAAATCCGCTCGTCGGCATAACGCTCATGATGGAATTCGCCCGCGATCATTATGACAAGCATTATGCTCCGAACTCGCGCGAGACGTTTCGGAGGCAGACCATCCATCAAATGGTCGCAGCAGGCATCGCCCTTTATAACCCGGACAATCCTGCGCGGCCGGTGAACAGCCAGAAAGCGGTCTACCAGATTGAGCCGAATACGTTCACACTACTCCGCAGCTTTGGCAACGCCGCCTGGAATAAAAACCTCAAAAAATACCTCAAAACCCATCAAACCTTGACGGCTCGTTACGCCAAAGATCGGGAGATGAAGAAGCTCCCCGTGACGCTGGCAACGGGAGATACGATCCGGATCAGCCCCGGAGATCATAGCAAGCTGATAAAAGCGATCATCGAAGAGTTCGCGCCGCGATATGTGCCGGGCGGGGTCCTGATTTATGCTGGCGACACCGGCGAAAAATGGGGTTACTTTGATAAAAATCTGCTCGTGAAGCTGGGGGTCGGCGTTGACGGCCACGGCAAAATGCCCGACGTAGTGATCTTTTACCCTGAGCGAAACTGGTTGTTGCTCGTGGAGTCCGTAACCAGCCATGGCCCTGTGGACGGGAAGCGACACGAAGATCTTGCCCAGCTGTTTTCCAATTCAGAGGCTGGCTTGGTCTACGTCACAGCGTTTCCGTCGCGCGTAGTGATGAGCCGTTACCTTGGGGAGATTGCCTGGGAAACGGAAGTATGGTGCGCGGATGCGCCATCGCACCTGATTCACTTCAATGGGACGCGATTTCTGGGGCCATATAAATAGGATTGATATTTTCAATCGCGGCAGGATGTTCTAATTCCAGTAGCTCCGATCTAAACTTCGATACTGCACTGCCTCTGCTACGTGCTTGCCTAGCAGATTCTCTACACCACTCAAATCTGCTATGGTCCGGGCTACTCGTAAGATTCGGTCATGGGCCCTTGCTGACAAAGACAGCTTCCGAATCGCCATCTCCAGCGTTCGCTCGCCGGCATCATCCAGTTCACAAAGATTGCGCAATTCGCCTGACGGTACGATGGAATTATAAAATCCACGCTTACTTTGTATCTCGCGAGCTTTGCATACCCGGTCGCGCATTTGTTCCGATGTTGTTGTTGCTTCGTTCGACCGTAGATCTTTGTACGGCACGGCTGGCACTTCAATGTGTAAGTCGATCCTATCCAACAGCGGCCCGCTGATTTTTCCTAAGTAGCGCTGGATGATGGCACCGCTGCAACGGCATTCCCGCGTGTTATCTCCGTAAAACCCACATGGACAAGGATTCATTGCCGTCACTAACATCACCCTTGCCGGGAAACACATACTGGCGTTGGCCCTGGCCAATGTTACTGAACCTTCCTCCAATGGCTGACGCAATTGTTCCAACACATAACGGGAAAACTCAGGCAGTTCATCCAAAAACAGGATTCCGTTGTGGGCCAGGCTGACTTCCCCGGGCCTGGGTGTTCCGCTGCCTCCGCCGATTAACCCAGCGTCCGACACTGTATGGTGGGGTGACCGAAACGGACGCTCTTCCAGCAAAGGCTTGCCTGCGGGCATTACACCGCAGACGCTGTGCACTTGCGTTGATTCCACGGCTTCAGCAAAAGTCAGCGGCGGCAAGATTCCGGCCAGCCGTTTGGCTAGCATCGTCTTGCCCGAACCTGGTGGACCCACCATCAATAAGTTATGATTCCCCGCAGCAGCTACTTCCAAGGCCCGTTTGGCAGTGGTTTGACCGCGCACATCGCCGAAATCGGGGTAGGAACCGTTTCTTGGTTGCAGGTTCGGCACGTGGCAGGATGGCGTAAACTTTTCCGGGTGATTCAACACCTCCACGGCTTCACTGATATGATCCACGCCGAACACTTCAATACCCTCTACAACCGCTGCTTCCAATGCATTTTGACGCGGCACCATCAGCCGCTTAATGCCGTTTCGTCGTGCACATACGGCGATGGAAAGAACGCCGCGCACGGGGCGGACTGCTCCGTCAAGACTCAGCTCCCCTACTACGACAGAGGGTTCATTGGCGGTCAGAGTTCCCATGGCACCCAAGATACCTAAGGCCATAGGCAGATCGAATCCTGGACCTTCTTTACGCAAATTCGCTGGGGCCAGGTTGATGGTTACGGCTTTGGATGGAAACCCAAATCCGGAATTGGACAGGGCGGATTTAATCCGTTCGCGACTTTCACGGACGGCGGCATCGGGCATGCCCACGGTGATGAAGTCCCGGGAGCTGCCGGAACTGTACAAATCCACCTCCACATCGACTAGATGAGCGTCAATTCCATATACAGATGCACTACGGGTTCGAAAGAGTCCCACTCTAATAGGTGCAAACCGCGCCGATAATTTCTCATTCCAATATGAACGGGAATTCAGTAATCTGCTTTTGGCCGGAGAAATCGTCTCTCAGTTCCACCACCATGTGATAGGTTCCAAGGGCATTCTTCTTGTCCAAACTGAAGTTGAAGGTCCCTGTCAGGTAGCCGCGCGGGTAAAAGGTCCGATCCTTTTCGCTGGCTGCTTGGGGTTGTTCGAATACCAGAGTCCGATCGGCGCGCAACACTTTAATGCCGTAGCTCACGTGGTAACTATTCAGTTCCTTAAGAGTGAAGCCGACAATTTGAAAGCGCACGTGGATGGCATCACCGGGATGGTAAGCGGGCTTACTCACTGGTTGGCGACCTTCCTCATCGCGGAAAAAATGAAGCTCGTCAACGGTCAGATGCGCGGATTTTTGTTTGCGACTGCCGGTGGCCAGGAACTTCAACTGAGACTTGGCTGAAGTGTTGGCGATAAGATCGTGAATTTCGATTTGAAGCTGATATTCGCCAGTGAAAAGCGTGTCTGGCAGGACGAAGCTGCCATGCACTTTCGGAAGCCAATTCTTATCTTGCGGCGTCAGCTCTTCGCTGATTTTACCCGATAAGGGCTTGTCCAAAAGGACGCCAGCTTTGTCATTCGCCGTGATGCTATATTCCAGTTGAATGTGATCCCGCTCATCGTCATCGGTCTTCTTGGTGCATCCCGACGCTTGAAAAGTGAAGTAGACCGTTTCACCGGTTAAAAAGTGGTGGCTGGCAGCAATGGATTCGCCGCCATCGCTAGTAGATAAGGCAGCGTTGGCAATGGTTAAGCCTGCTGCCGGGCAGCGGCTTGCCGCCGTGATCAAAACCAGCAACAGTGGAAATGCACGCACAACTTTATCTTCCTACAATCGGCTTTTCTTCTTCACTTGGTCGCATGCTAAGGGGCAGATCAATTAACGATGTTCGTTCCTCGCCTGGGGCTCCTCCATCGTTCACCACCAAGCGATAATGGCCCAAAGGCACGTCGAAGAAAATCAGACCTTGTTCCGTACCGGCAACGGCAATGTCACGTAGAATTCCCATCCAGCCGAGGACGCCTTCCAGTTCGGTGAATTCTGTAAATTCCTTATCTTTGTCATCGCGAATTTGTAAGTAGGAAAGGGATTTTCGTTCGCCACCGCCATTGGTGACCGCCAATTTCAGCACCAGGAAACGGTCTTTAGGTAGGATCTTGTCCTTGCTTCCATTCAATTCCTGTTTCCACTCGGCTTCCAGAACTGTATAGGTATATGGTCCCAAAGGAACTCTTTCACCCATCACCCAGGGCTTTGCCCCACTCTCTTTTTTCACCTCGCCGCAACCTGAAATGCCTAGCAATGAGCCAATCAAAAGGGAGAAGAAAGAGTAACGAATCATTTTTTGTTTTGTTTTGTAATGCACGAGGCTTACCTCAAACTGCCAGAATATGGGACGATTCTTATTACATCACATTTATGTCCACGCTTAACAAAATGACTTTGATCGCCGGTCTTGCCGCCGGTTTCACGGCGCTGTGGTCCTATCAAGCAAGTTCCCCTGGCGTTCACCCAATCAGCGGGCGACAATATGCACCTGTGATGGGTGTTGGCGGGGCCAGTTGGTTGGAAAGGTCCGAACGCGATGCCGAGGAAAATCCGCAAGCGGCAATTAATGCCCTGGGTCTGAAAGCCGGCATGGTGGTTTGCGACCTTGGAGCAGGCAGTGGCTACTACAGCATCCGCATGGCGAAAAAAGTTGGGCCCCAAGGCAAGGTCTACGCGGTGGATGTGCAGCCGGGAATGATTGAATTGCTGGAAAAGCGCATTAAAAACGACAAGATCAAGAATGTGATTCCTGTATTAAGCACCCCCACCGACCCCAAGTTGCCCGATAACGAAATTGACGTGATGATTCTTGTGGACGTCTATCATGAGTTTGAAGAGCCCCAGCAAATGCTGCGGAAAATCAGGAAATCATTGAAAGATAGTGGCCGATTGGTGCTGCTGGAATTCCGCAAAGAAGATCCGAACGTGCCCATTCGACTGGAACATAAAATGTCCGTCAGCGAAGTGAAACAGGAAATGGAGGCTGAAGGATTTGAGATTGCTGAAGTGAAAGAACACCTGCCTTGGCAGCACATGTTTTTTCTAAAAAAGAAGCTATGACGGAGCAGAAGAAAGGGCGAATACTTCCTTCGGAACACTCCACATTTCAGGATCGGTTGACGGGTCGGCTGGTGCATCAAATGACGTCGACTGATGCTATTAACCACGCCACTTACTTCTTGCAAAGTTCCTTCACGCCTGGGGATGAATCCATGATTTTCATCTCAAACAGAAGTGGTGCTTTTCAGTTGTATGAAGTAAGCCCGTTCCCTTTCGGTGACATTCGCCAGTTGACCGAT
>JAYWBH010000216.1:0-6551 GCA_043781815.1 Bryobacterales bacterium
TTTAACTGGAGCCGGACTTTACCAGATGAACGTAACCATTCCCGCTTCAGTGCCCAACGGAGATCAGGCAATTATTGCTACGATCAACGGACAACGCACCCAAGTCGGCGCGTTACTCACAATATTAAAACCATGACACCTAAAACCCTTACTCGATCCCTTCTCACCCTCTGGGCCTTTGCCGCCCTGCCTATCGCATTTGGCTTTTCCTCTGGACCTCCGGCTTTCCGCGCCGGGGTCCCAGGGGACAGGGCAGGGGCAACCTGCACGGGCTGCCATACGACTTTCGCCCTCAATCCTGATACTTTGGGCAAAGTCACCGTGACTGCTGTCGGCTACACGCCTGGAGTAAAACAGATTGTTAAGGTGAAAGTGGAGCACCCACTGGGATTAAGGTGGGGGTTTGAATTGACAGCCCGTTCGGCAACCAACGACCAACTGATGGCGGGCTCATTTACTGCCAGCGACACTGTCCGAGTCATCTGTGGAACTGGAACACCTCCCTGTAACGGTGGCTTGGAATTTGCCACCCACAATGCGGCATCGAACCGCGCAGGAACACCCAATGGAGTGGAGTGGGAAATGGAATGGACGCCCCCCGCCTCCGAAATCGGCGACGTTATTTTTTACGTTGCCGGTAACGCCGCAGACAACAGCGGCGGCTTAACTGGGGATCGCATTTACAATACGCAACTACGCGTTAAAGCAGGTGGCGCATGCACCCTTACCAAGAAGCCAACCCTGCGCAGCTTGACCAATGCCGCAAGCTTTGCCAGCGTTCTTTCGGCGAACACCATCGGTTCAGTATTTGGGCTCGATTTTGAAGTTGCCGGTCGCAGTCGCGTTGCCGGTAGTGGTGATTTTGTGAACGGTGCTTTCCCCAAGCAATTGAGTTGTGTGGCCGTGGAAATTGGTGGACAACGCGCACCAGTGACTTACGTACAAACGGATCAGATCAACTTTCAGACCCCGACCATCAGCCAGACTGGTCCAGTGCCTGTAACGATCATTCTGAATCCCGGATCGCCCAACGAATTGAAGTCAGATTTGGGAACCGTCATGATGGCCTCTTACTCTCCGGCCTTCTTCACATTCAACGGCACTAGCATTGCCGCCTTGACTGCTGACGGAAAGCTGTTTACGTCAGCCAAACCCGGCGATGTAATTTCCTTATACGGCACAGGCTTTGGCTTCAGTAATCCGGTTTACCAATCGGGTGAAATTGTGGACGGGTTAGCCAAACTGCGAGATCCGTTTACAGTGACTATCGGCGGAACAATGCTTGCTGCCGCTGATATTCTATACGCCGGTCTGGCCCCCAGTGCCATTAGCGGTTTGTATCAGTTCAATGTGAAATTACCGGCAACTTTGGCCGATGGAGATATCCCCGTGGTAATCACCATCGGTGGTGTTTCTACCCAAGCCACAGCGACCGTTCCCGTAAAACGTTAGTGAACCGCCTGCCCCACCTAAAAAGTTATTTTAGGTGGGGCAGGTGCTTTAAAACTTTAGAAATTTCAGCCTCAACGGCCTCCATCCCACCATTGCCATAAAGCAGCATCAACCGTTCCGCCGACAAGTACGCCAACACCGGATTACGGAATTGCGTATTGAACTGGGCCGCCGCTCCAAACTTTACAGCCAACTCTTTTAATAGAGCATCCACGCTAACTGCTGCAGGACCCGTGAAAACGAAGTCGGCATCGGATAGATGATGCAATGTGTACTCAGCTCGCAAGCTGGCCAAGTGCAGACGTCCCTGCTGGTTCTTGATCAAATAGCCTGCCTGTACGGGATCGACTTGCGCCAACATCGCCGCCGCTCGAATCCAGTTCACCACCTTGTATTCGTTACCATTCACTGGGGCGGCATGGGCTGACATCACCGTAATCACAAAATCCGCAGGCAGCCCACGTTTCATAATTTCTGCAACTCCAAGAATGTGATGCGCGCCAGTTCGGGAATCCCCAGGTTCACCCCAGGCATCTGTTTTGCCATTGCCGCCGAAGTTGAATTCAGAAAATTCGGTACCATCGGCGTTCCATTGAAAAACCATAGTCTTCGCCCAATCGTGCCAGATGGGGGCGGCGATCAGCAGATCCTCACTCAAGAAAATATCGGACGTACCATCCACTCCAGCGGCGACCACGGGAAGTCCATCCGCTCGGCTGGATCCATAAATTTGCCGATATCCACGCGCCAGTTGCAGACTATTCGTCAGATTGAAAGCAGCGTGAAGCACCAATCCTCCAGGGTGCGAATGATGACCCCCAAAGGAACTGCCAGGTGCCGAACCATATGGCTGCGGCGGCTTGGGACAGTCCCCAGCATCATCTAACAGCGCAGGAAAAACACCGCTGGCCATACTTTTTTCAGACCCTGGGGCAATCAACCCTTCATTCTGAAGGAGCTTCAAAATAGCGGCTTTCCGTTCGGCGTTCAACCCGGCGCGTGAAGTCACGCAAAATCCCTTTCCAGTAAGAAGTTGCATGGTGTTTTCACGCAGTTTGGAATCTTGGATCCGAGTCGCCTGACGGCTAAGATACACCCGGCCACTTTCAATCAAAGGGGATTGGGCGGCAAGTTTTATGGCGAGTTCATTGCCCTCCCCAGTTTGATTTTGATCGGCAGCAACTACACTGTTCAGAGCGAACAGAGAAAGGCTAAAGATGCGAAAAGCAACTTTCATCAGACCCCCTTACTTTCCGGAATAGTAAAAATTGGAGACGCCGTAAGTATCATCGCCAGGCAAGAGCAATCCAAACCGTCCATTGGAAAAGTCTCGACCTGGGCCACTTAGAACATCGATTCGTTTCCATACCGCGCCATCCAACAATTCATGTGTGATGGACCCTGGAGCCACGCGAATTTGCACAGTAAAACTGCCCCGACCTTCCATATCGTGCGCCGTTTTTAAATCGCTCGATTTCCCGTCCACATACTCTCGACGAATGAAGTTGACCCCATCCAATTGGTAGAGTACAAAGTTGTTGGAATCTCGAAATCCGGCGAACCATTGCAGCTTCTTGCCTTTCACCAAAGTCATGCTGAAACGCAGAGTCCCTTGCACTGGGCGCTTGGCAAAGAAAACAAAATTGCCGCCTTTTTTCAGGCGCCAGCCGCCTTTGTCACTCCAATTCGTCTGATCTTCCCATTGCGATAGAAAGGCATCGCCTCCCTGGACAATCAAAGATTTCGGAAGAACTACGGAGGGCATCGGCGGCGGTGTGGGGTTTTCCCGCATCGGCGGAGGTTCTTCAATTTTCACCGGTTTAGATGCGGAGGTGACGGCTGCGGCGCGCAGTTGAAAAGAGAGTTCTGTTTGTTCGCCTTTCTTGATTTCTGTCTTGATAGAAAGCGGCGTGGCATTGAACTGCCATTTGGCAACTCGCACCTGCATGGGACCAACCGGTAGATTCTTGATCTCTACTTTTCCACCCTTGATCTTCTTCCAATATTCGCCATTATTCAGATAAACCGAAGCATCCTCTTCATTCGATTTCACCAGCAGGCTTCCAGCGTTTGGATCGAATCGCACAAAAAGCAGCAGCACTGGTTGTGATCCCAGCGGGGCAATCAGTGTCTTTTGCCGCTGCCCTTCGCCTACAACAAAAGTTCGGTCGCCTTTTTGCAGATTGTGCAGTTGCAAGCCAAGCGGTCCAATTTCCCCCATCTGGCTCCCATCCATTTGCACTTTCAAAGGTTGTTCATTGGTATACAGCTCCGCCCGACCTTCGGCATGTCCCACCACCAAAGCGAACAGTTCCGCAGCGATCAATGGAGAAACCAACTGCGGCGCGGCACCGGGAGTGGATTCAAATTCAAACTCCGCCGAACCTTTGGCTGACACCAGTTGCACTTTATGTTTCCCTGCCGATATGCGATCCACGCCTAACTGGCCGTCCTGTAAATAGCCCACCGCTTCGTTATCCAGCACCACCTTGCCCGAAGGGAGATCGCTGAATACGCGCATTCCCATGGTTTGGGCTTCCATCGTCAAATCCAAATCAATGGGCACGCCGGGGGCTAAATTTACGGTGGAAACGCGAGGTTCGTAACCGGGGAGAAAGGCTTGAATTTGATGTTCGCCCTCCACCAGTTCCAAGGTGCAATCGGACGTACATTTCACTTCATTGTTAATGCGTATTGAAGCACCGGATGGGGTTGTGCGCACAATGAGCGTGGTCATTTGCAGCGCTTTCGGCTTCTTCTTAGGCTCTTCTTTCTGACGCAGGGAATCAACGCCTGCGGCCAGAATCAGTATCGCCATTACGGCACCCACAATGGCAGCCAGACGCCAGTTGAACTGGGCGGAGTTTGATGAATTCTGATTGTCCGTTTCGAAGGCCACTATTTAGACGGCTCCCCAACTATTGTGTCGATCGCGCATTGCTCTATCTAGTTTACCCGCAGTGAGCCGCGAATCTGTTCAAATAAAGGATTGAAAGTTGCGATTGACAGTACGCCCCTCACCGTTTCCAGCGGCGGCATTTCCCGATATACTTCAGCCCTTTTCCAATCGCTGACGGAATCCTTCCCGGATGATGAAATCCATTATCTTTCCGACCAGGGCAATCCCTCGCTTACCGTTTGGGAGCGCCGCTGGTGGATGTATGGGCTTCCCAAACAACTGAGGAAAATGAAGGCCGACGTTTTCCATGGCACAGATTTTTCTGTTCCCTACCTTCCTGCCTGTGCTTCCGTGATGACCGTCCATGATCTATCTCCATGGATGAATCCTGACTGGCACCATGGCGCAGGTCGCATTCGCCGTCGCACCCCACTGCTGCTGCGCCTGGGTCTGGCCACCATGGTGATCACCGATTGCCACGCAGTACGCAGTGCAGTGATCAGCCGGTTCCATTTAGCAGAGGATCGGGTGGTGGCCATCCCACTGGCCGCCGGTGCCCAGTTCAAGCCTGTGGCACTGTCAATGCCATCTGCCGAACCGTATCTGCTCTATGTGGGCACGCTGGAACCGCGCAAGAATATCCCTTTTCTAGTGGAAGCCTGGAAGCAAATTTACGATGAATATGGAGTGAAGCTTATCCTGGTTGGCCGTCGTCGTGACGATTGCCCACCCATTCCTCAACATCCGGGCTTGGAATTTGCCGGTGAAGTGCAGGATGCGGACCTTCCAGGACTCTATTGCGGAGCCACTGCCGTGGTGTACCCATCGCATTACGAAGGCTTCGGCTTGCCTGTGCTGGAAGCCATGGCCTGCGGAGCGCCGGTGATTGCATCCACCGATGCAGCACTCACGGAACTAACCAACGGAGCGGCCATCCATTGCGATGCTTCCAATCCAAACCAGTGGGCCGAAGCCATGCGGACCGTAATCACCCAACCGGATCGACGACGACTTATGAAGGAGCAAGGTCTGCTACGAGCCCATCAATTTTCCTGGCAAAATACGGCGCGCAAAACACGGGAAGTCTATCAGGAAGCCATCGCGCGCTTTCACCGGGGTGGAAAGTGAAAGCACTTCTGATATCGCCTGAAGCGCCTTATCCGGCTATCGGTGGCGGCGCACTGCGAACTGCATCCATGATTGAGTTTCTGGCCCGACGCTATGAATTAGATGTGATTGTGTTCGGTCAGCCAGAGCATTCCGATCCGGCTCGCGACTTTCCGCAAGGATTGGTGCGGCGTGTCCTCACTATTCCCTTACGCCATCATCAGCGGAATCTGCTGGCCAAAGCGTGGCGTAATGGAACACGTCTATTGCGCGGCATCCCACCCTTGGTGGACCGTTTTCAAGGGTATCAAACGGAAGTGCTGGAAGCGATTGCCGGCCAGCAGTACGAAATGGCAATGTTTGAACATTTGTGGTGTGCACCGCTTCTGCCGGTAATTCAACCCCATGCCAAACAAACCTGTTTGAACCTGCACAATATTGAATCGACTCTTTTCGATACTTACGCCAAATCAGATCCCTGGCCCGTTTCTATGGCTCATGAGCGCTGGGCTGAGGCCTGCCGAGCCTTGGAAGCTCAACTACTCCCGAAGTTTGATTGCTTGCTTACTTGTTCGGTTAGCGACGCGGAAAATATTGGACAGTATTCCAGCAACATCCACGTGTTTCCTAATTCCATCCCGTCCACGCCGCTGCCGCAAGTGGTGAAGCAGGCAGACTTGGTTTTTTCTGGAAATCTGGAATATCCGCCGAACAAGACGGCTGTGGGCTGGTTTTATCGTGAAGTTTGGCCATTGCTTTCAGCCACCCACCCCTCCGTAACATGGCGGATTGTGGGGCTGCATCCCGATGCGGTCCGTGGCGTTGTTGCTGGAGACAAGCGCATTGTATTGACTGGCCCCGTAGAAAAGGCCGTACCGGCGATTGCTGCCAGCAGAATCGCCGTTGTACCGCTGCTATCGGGAAGCGGAACACGCATCAAAATCCTGGAAGCCTGGGCTGCCGGTTTACCGGTGGTTTCCACTACATTAGGGGCCCAAGGTTTGGATTATGAGGAGGGGAAAGAAATTTTAATTGCCGATACACCCATAAACTTTGCTGAAACATTACGAAAGCTTCTCGATAATCCAGACCT
>JAYWBH010000217.1:0-6535 GCA_043781815.1 Bryobacterales bacterium
ACTCATTCAACCTAACATCCAACTCCGGAACACTCGGTCAAAACCGGACATTCTTACTTTGCTGGGATTAGGACATTTCTACTTTGCCTTGACACATGAGCCAACGTGGGTCTACGTGGGTCAACGTTGTTAACTATGAATATTATTTACACCGATCTGATTCGGTCCAGTATCTAACGGTTATGTCACAAACTACACCCGACACACAAACCTGGCCTGACTTGGCAATCGGCCTCTACGACAAACTCACCGGACGCGGCGCTGAGATTACTTACGAGTTCCAAAGCATGGAAATCGCAGTACCCAGTTCTGCTTCCGCAACAGCGCAACACGCCACTTGGCGAGTTAGCGGAACAGTAAAGATTAGAACCAAAGATGATAAGACTACTGCCCACTCTTAATGTGGATTTGCACATCGAACACGATGGGCACCACCTGAAGCTGAGCGGATCGCGCATGAGATTCATTGCGAATTTTCCCACCTTGGCTTCTTTGTTTCACTTCTCTCGCATCTTCTGGCCCTTACGAAACCAAGCCCCACCGGGAACATCGTTTCATGTTGAGTGGCGCAAGCTGCGCATCCCAATTCAACGGGCAAAAAGAAACATAAGTGCTTGAACCTACCCTTGGACAGCGCGTTGCAATTGCCGGTGCCACCGGATACATCGGTGGGCGCCTTGCACCGCGCTTAATTAGCGATGGATACAAAATTCGATGCCTGGTTCGCACGCCAGAAAAACTGGCTGAACGAGCGTGGGCGGCGAATCCTGATGTAGAGATTTGGCAAGCCGATTTATCGGACAGTGCTTCGCTTACCAAGAACCTTATAGGATGCCAGACGGCGTTTTACCTGGTTCATTCCATGAAGTCCGCTGGGGCTGAATATGTGGAGCAAGATCGACACCTTGCTTTGCAATTCGCAATTGCCGCACGAGACGCTGGTGTGAGGCGCATCATCTATTTAGGCGGGCTCGGCGAGACCGGTGCCGACCTTAGCGACCATCTCGCTTCCCGACGCGAAGTGGAAAAAGATCTTGCTTCCACCCGTGTACCAGTAACAGTTTTACGAGCCGCAATGATCATTGGGTCTGGGTCGGCCTCTTTTGAAATTCTGCGTTATCTGGTGGAACGATTGCCGGTGATGATTACTCCCAAATGGGTCTCAACCCCGTGTCAGCCTATTGGGGTGAGGAACGTGGTTGGGTATCTTGTGGGAGTGTTGTCGGAGCCTCGTACCATTGGCAAAGTGTTTGATATCGGTGGTCCTGAAGTGTTTTGCTATCGGGACATCATGCGGATCATGGCCGAAGAATTGAAGTTGAGTCGTCGCTGGATCATTCCAATTCCGATTCTGACGCCGCGCCTCAGTTCATATTGGATTCATCTGGTTACTCCGCTGAGTCATAACATGGCCAAACCCTTGGCGGAGGGCCTCAAAAACCCAGTAGTGTGTCGGGAAGATCGCATCACAAAGTTGATTCCACAGCAATTGTTAGGCGTCCGCGATGCAATCAGTGCAGCTCTCTGCAAGACAGCAGCACATGGCGTGGAAACGAATTGGTCTATGGCTGGACCAATCCCTGGCGATCCAGATTGGGCAGGCGGCGCTATTTTTCGTGATGTGCGGCAACTGGCGATTGATGCTCCGGATTGGGCGGTGTTTCGAGCTGTTTGTCGCGTCGGCGGTGGCCATGGTTGGTACGCAGCCGATTGGCTTTGGAAGATTCGCGGGTGGATGGATAACTTAGTGGGCGGACCTGGACTGCGGCGAGGTCGACGCGATCCGGAACTGGTCACGTATGGGGAAGCACTCGACTTTTGGCGTGTGGTTGGGCTGGACCAGGATCGACGTTTATCTTTGCGCGCGGAAATGAAACTACCAGGGGAGGCCATGCTGGAGTTTCGAATTGAGCCTCGCAGTGCAACGCAATGCACCTTGCATCAGTCAGCGCTTTTTCATCCACGTGGGTTGTTTGGGCTGATTTACTGGTATTCGGTTTCACCGCTGCATCATATTGTTTTTCGCGGCATGTTGTTGGGCATTGAACGGGAAGCACTGAAGATCGCTGCCAGTACTCAGTAAGAGCGCCGCCCCTACCAGTAAGCCTTCAACGCTACCTGCATGGTCCTCGGCTCATTCGCCTGGCTCGTAACCTGACCAAAGTTGAGGGCATCCAGATTCAAACTGGGGTTGGAAAATACCACGCGGTTAAACATGTTGAAAGCCTCACCGCGGAAATCCAGCTTGATGCTTTCCCGAATGACGAAGGTCTTTGAAAGGCTCAAGTTTTCTGACTTGCCAAAGAAGCCACGAACCTTGGGGTTGTACCGTGTGGCATTTCCGAAACCAGCAGGCGGCTGCACTCCAAAAGCCACCTTCGGCTTGAAGTAGCGATCCACTGCCGGGTCGAAGTGATCGCCAATCGTCGCGATACGCCAGTTGTCATAGCTGTCTACCAATGGTCGAGTGGTGCCGTTGAAAATCGGCAACGGATTGTTGCGGGACAAGGCCAGGGGAGCACCGCTGTTATATACCTGAATGCCCGCCAAACGCCAACCGCCGATAGCCTGACTCATAAACCCTTTTGTAAACCAGCGCTGCCCTTTGCCAAAAGGCAAATTGTAGACCGTGGAAAATTTCAAGGTGTGGGTGCGATCATACTGACCAATCGACTTTTCCAGACTTCGATTATATTGGTCCATAGCCGCAGTGGCGGAGTTGGCAAAGTAAGTATCGGAATCAGTGAGTAACTTAGAGAATGCGTAGCTCCACTGCCCGGTAACTGATTTAGAAAAGCGGCTGTTGGCCTTGATCACCAACGCATGATAGCTGGAATGGCCGCTCTTATCGCCGTTTTGCGCCCCTGTCACAACGGTTGAATATTGCGGGAACGGTCGCAAGGATTGTGCCACAGAGCGCAGTGATTGCGTGGCGAAGCTGGGGTAAGGGGGCAGAAATCCGGCACTCTTCGCCGCTGCAGAATTAATGTCGGAACGCAGAATATTCAACGCCTGGGTAGCCCCGAATTGCGCAACCATACTGTTCAGTGCCGACGTTGGTACCTGATTGTAATTCAAAATACCAGACTGTAAGTGGGCTCCAGCGGAAGCGTTGTAACCAGCTTCAATAACCGTGGTAGAGGTCAACTGGCGCTGCATGTTGAACGTCCAGGACCAGGTTTCAGGCGCGCGCGTTGCATCCTGACCTTGCCACCAATCCACTGTGTTGCCGTTAGAGAATCCCGGGTCAATGGATGGCGGCAACTTGTAAGCAGGCAGCCCAGCGTCCAGTTTGAAAGTTGGCGTTATGCCCTGATTGGAATTATCGAACTGATACTGTCCAATGAAGCCCGCAAAATGGCCACTACCCTGCACCGCTGTGATGCGCGAAAAGCTGCGTCCTAATCCAGCGCGAATGGTGGTCTTTTTATCCACTGCGTAAGCCGCACCCAAGCGCGGACCAATGCCGCCATACCAGCCAGGAACCAGGCTTCGCGAATTTTCACGTCCCGTTCCAAAGCCTGCAAACCACAACGCCCCCAGACGTCCATCAGCCCCTGGATTGGGACGTGTCGGATTGAAATCGGAATATTCGTCTTTCGAATTTGTTGGAGGCTGAGTGAAGTCGTAACGCAATCCAAAGTTCACTGTCAACTTGCGAGTCACACGCCAATCGTCCTGCGCGTAGAATCCGAAGTACGGATACTTCTGCGTCACTTGGCGGATGGTTTCAGTGCGACCCAGATAGGCTTCGCCCAGCAGGAACGACGCAAACGAACTGCCACCGCTAGTCGGAAACACAGTGGAAGCGGGGATGCTGGTAGATAGGAAATTGAAATCGGCGCGACCAGCAATATCCTGCTGACCGAATCCATTCGCATTCTGATTCTGATGTTGAAAGCCAAACTTGAAAGTATGCGATTGGCGAATGTAACTCAAATCATTCTTCAAGCCCCAGCCCGGCTGATCGGTTCCGTTGAACGACGCCGAACCCCATCCCGTGAATTCAGTGAAGTTGATAGTGGGAAAATTCTGATTACAATCCACTACATTCTTGATGCAAACTTTGTCTTTCCAGTTCTTATCCACATTGATTGAGTAAGCGTTCTTGGTGAACGTGTTGGCGGAGAACGAAAGATGATTGATCATCCGCGAGGATATGGTCCAATCATGCGCAAGTCGATACGCAGCGGTATCCCAAGCAGTGATCTGGCCATTCCAAAGTGGTTCGGGCAGGCCAGGCGTTTGGCCGGTGGGCTTGTTCCGATAGTTAGTGGCGTTCCACAGAAAGCTTACTCGATGTTTGGAACCCAACAGTTGATCGCCCTTGGCACTCCACTTATTCGTTGGTGAAATCAAAGTACCGCCATTTACCAAGTAGTTACTGGTGACATACTCGCGAGTGCCTGGCAAAGCACCCCGATTCGGCACCACCACTTTCGCGATGTTGGCGATGTTCACCGCTGTTGCAGAAAAGCGGCTGCTGGGAATTTGATTGTTAGGAAACAAATCACGGATAGAACCGGCCCCAGTGGCAGCGGCGCGTGTGGTTGCCGGATCGTAAATGGGGATTAACTTAGCACTCTGATCAACCCACTTACTGAAATCGCCGTTATACATTTCCGCTGTAGGAACTGAAAGTGTGGTTCCGTTGCTGCCCACACGATTGCGAAAGCCTTCGTAGGAGATAAAAAAGAAACTGCGGTTGCGACCGTTATAAAGCTTGGGAATCCAGATAGGTCCGGAAACGGTGAAGCCGAAATCATTCTGGCGATAGACGTTTTTGGCCTTCGCAAAAAATCCACGAGCATCCAAGTAGTCATTGCGCAGAAAGTCATAGGCCGAACCATGAAACTTATTGGTGCCTGACTTCGATGCAAACGTCATTACGCCACCAGCCGCTTGGCCGTACTCCGCTTTGAACCCGTTGGTATCCACTGTGAATTCCGTCAACGAATCCAGCGACGGAGTATTCAGCGCCGCCTCAGCCGTATCGCCAGATCGATTGGTGCCCACGCTATGGCCATCGAGCGTTGCATCCCAGGCCGCCACTTGACCGCCGCCCAATGACAGCGATTGCCCAGAGCCCTGCGCTTCAGGCACTACCGCGACCAAATTGAACGGACTCCGCATGGTTCCCGCCACCTGCAATGGCAGTTCGTCCACCAACTTGTTTTCCACTTGTGTGGACACCTTGGCATCGTCAGTTTGAATGGTGGCCACGGCGGCAGTCACCTCAATGGTTTCGCTCACTTGCCCGAGCTGCAACTGTGCATCAATGCGCGCCGTGCTGGCTGCAGAAATCGTTATGTTCTGACGAACGAATCGCTTGAAGCCAGGGGCGCTGATATCAACGCGATAGGTGCCCGGTAACAAGTTAGGCAAACTGAACTCGCCGGAACTGGTGGTGGTAGCCTTTGCCGCAGCGTTGGTATCGCGATTAATCAACGAAAGTTCAGCCCCAGCCACAGCGGCACCACTGGGGTCAGTAACAACACCTGTGATACTGCCTCGTTCGGTCTGGGCAAACAGATTGAACACAGCGATAGACAACAGAGTCAAGATCTTGAAAGCGCGCATGAAAACCCCTTAACGTAAACGTTATGCCGTAAGGTTTATCACATTTCAGGGCTTGTGGCAATCGCGGTAGGAGTCTGCTAGATCCAGTCCATCCCAATCAATTTCTTTGTGTCGATTTTCTGGAGTAATCTTCGAGAGAAGATCCTCTAGTTCATACTTGCGGATTGGGGAACGAAGTATGATTTCGCCAGACGCATTGATGAAGAGTTCAAGCGTATCTCCCTCGGAAATCTTTGCTTCTTGGGCCATCCAGCCAGGGATAACAACGGCCAAACCATCCCCACATTTTGATACTTGAATGTCCGTCGACGTAACAACCACCTCTTAGTTTAGACTCTCTCATTAGACAAGGAAAATCAATCATCGCGTGCCGAATCCAAATGGGAACTATGATAATATTTGCGAATGCTAGGCTGTCAGTCCAACGACGCACTCCAATGATCCGAGGCGAAGGCTCTGCAACGAGAGATACTGTTCCTATAAGAGCGATAAGAATGACATCACAACAGCAGCCTTTTCAAGAGCCCATTCGTCAAACGTTGGTCCGCACTATCATGATCGCGGTTGTTGTTGGAGGGGCCATTGCCTTATCGTCCCGAAAGTTGTCTAGCTGGCCGCTGGCTGCTCTGTTGGTGTTGTGGCCTTCGTTTGGCGGACATTGGGTGGAGGTTTGGTTCTTGAATTGGGTGCGCCCTCATGTTTCGCCCAACCCCGTTGTGCAGAAAGCAACCCGCATATTAGTGTGGTTTGCAGGTGGCCTTCTTCTTTCGCTAGGAATGCGTCTGACAGAGTCGGCCTTTGTCCAGTGGCATTCGCCGCAGTGGCTAACTTGGTGGCTTGGTGGGGCGGCATTTGTGGGCATTGAACTCGTAATGCATCTCGCCATGCAGTTCCGTGGACAGCCAAGCTTCTACAACGGGCGCGGATAGAAAGCGCGCGAACTAAGCAGGTTGAT
>JAYWBH010000218.1:0-2069 GCA_043781815.1 Bryobacterales bacterium
GTTGGCGGGCTTGATGTCGCGATGAATAATTCCTTTGGCGTGGGCATAGTCTAATGCAGTGGCGGTTTGTTCCAGAATGGAGCGAATCTGTTCCGGGGAAAGCTGCTTGCGCGGCAGAAGCATCTCCAGCGTTTGGCCTTCCACATACTCCATAAAAATAAATGCTGAACCGCGCTCTTCTTGAATGTCGTACACGGTGACAATGCCTGGGTGAGAAAGAGACCCTGCCGATTGTGCTTCGCGGAACAGGCGTTCGTGAATGCGTTGCCGCTCATTGGGGTCGGCTACGTCGTCCAGGCGGATCTGCTTGATGGCAACAATGCGCCCAATAATCGGATCGCGCGCACGGAAGACTACACCACTGGAACCGCGTCCAGCCTCACCTTCCACGACATAGCGACCAATGGTTTGCATCTAATTCTGTATTTTACCAACTATGAAATCAAACCCGTCACGCATTGCTGTAGATAGGTCAGCAGGTCTTCCGGAGAAACCGTCGTATCGCAAGGGAGCCGAAGAATTCCCGCAGGCGTGAATTGCGCTCCAGGAGTTCCGCTGACCAGCCCCATCAATTGATTGGGATCAATTTTAGCTTCCTGATGGAACTTCACATTGAGCATGCCCTGGCGACGATCAATGGCTTCAATCCCAGCTTTTTGAGCCAGGCTTTTTAATTGGGAAAATTCCACCAACAAGCGCACAGCACCGGGAACCGGCCCATACCGATCTTCCATTTCCTCCAGCATTTTAACGGCAGCTTCCGGATCTTTAATATCGGCCATCCGTTTATAAGCGCGCAGGCGTTGATTTTCATCGGCCACATATTCCGATGCGATTCGTAAATCTAATCCAAGGTTCAAGGAAGAGTGCACTTCCGGCGGCACTTCTTCACCACGCAATTCGCGCACTGTTTCCTCAAGCATCTTCATATACATGTCGTAACCAACGGCTTCAATTTGGCCGTGCTGCTCACCACCCAAAAGATTCCCGGCACCGCGCAATTCCAGATCCAGTGCGGCGATCTTGAAGCCCGCACCCAGGTCGCTGAATTCTTTCAAAGCGGCTAACCGCTTGCGAGCAATCTCACTCAACTCTTTATCCAAAGGCACCAGCAAGTAGGCATAGGCTCGACGATTGGAACGTCCCACACGGCCGCGCAACTGGTAAAGCTCGCTCAAGCCATAGCGTTCCGCATTCTCCATGATGATGGTGTTGGCCAGCGGAATATCCAAACCGTTTTCAACGATAGTAGTGCAGACAAACACGTCGTATTCATGACGCATGAATCCCAGTAAAACTTTTTCCAAAGCATCTTCGCCCATCTGGCCATGACCCACGGTGACCCGGCAATTCGGAATAGCTTCCTGAATGGAGGCAGCGCGCATGTAGATACTGTCCACCCGATTGTGGACGTAGTAGACCTGCCCGCCACGGCTTAATTCCTGTTCAATAGAAGTCTTCACCAGATCCATGTTGAAGTGGGCCACCACGGTGTGAATCGCCAACCGATCTTTTGGTGGCGTCTCAATCACTGACATATCGCGCAGACCCAGTAACGACATATGCAGAGTTCGCGGAATGGGCGTGGCGCTCATCGTCAACACGTCGATATTGTTGCGAAGCTGCTTCAGACGTTCTTTATGTTTCACGCCGAAACGCTGTTCTTCGTCGACAATCAACAGCCCTAAATCGGCGAACTCCACGTCCTTTGAAAGCAAACGATGTGTTCCAATAACCACATCCACTTTACCTGCGGCAAGATCAACTAGAACCTGATCAATTTCCTTAGCAGAACGGAATCGGCTCAGCATTTCAACGCGAGCAGGGAAGGGTGCAAAGCGTCGCTTGAAAGTCTCAAAATGTTGGAAGCTCAGAACAGTAGTTGGGGCCAGCACGGCGACTTGTTTGCCATCGCCAAGAGCCTTGAAAGCCGCCCGCATGGCCACTTCTGTCTTACCGAAACCAACATCACCGCACAGAAGTCGATCCATAGGTTGCAGGCTTTCCATGTCCCGTTTGATTTCCTGAACGGCTTGCAACTGATCTTTGGTGGGCGAATAATCAAAGGC